>NZ_MSQD01000013.1 GCF_002102475.1 Thermoanaerobacterium sp. PSU-2
AACTTAATTAATCTCAATTTTTCAGGATGTGATATCTTGCTGTTTAACAAGTATAATAGATCTTCTAATAATAACAATAGATGCCAGAATAAAAATCATTAACAAATATCTTATTGTTATATCTACCTCATCTCAATAAGTTAACTGAACATCCCTTATTTTTTTGTATGTATTATGTAAAATGAGTTGATGCAGTAATGCCAGAAAAGTAACTAGTATCCAAACCAATATTACTGATAATATTCTGCTTTTATGAATCCATATATGGCCCATTATTTTAGCTGAAGTAAACCCTAATATAAACAAAGATATTATTACGACTACTCCCAATAAATATTGCCGTAAAAAACTCAACCGCCACCTGCTAAAGCAGGTGGGTTGGATATGCCGCTTAAGCAGCTTAAAACTCGCCTAAAGTAAAATTATCATTCTTTTGGTTTTCTTCTATGTCTTGATTTTGTATATACTCTATTATCACTTCATCTGTTACATTACCACTACTTGCTGCAAAATATCCTCGTGCCCATAAATGTTGTCCCCAGAATTGTTTGTTAAGCTCCTTATTTTCCATTAGTAACTTTCTTGAACTATATCCTTTTATATATTGCACTAACTTACTTACTGACATATGTGGTGGTGCTGACACTAGTATATGTATATGGTCTTTTGATACATGCCCTGATAATATTTCTACTTCGTTATTTTTACATACCATTCTTATTAGTTCTCTTGTTCTTTCTGCTATTTTCCCAACCAATACCGGTTTTCTGTATTTCGTTATCCATACTATATGATATTTTAGGTCATATGTAGCATGCGACGACTTTCTATAATTTTGCATATTTATCACCTCTAGTTTTATTTTTTACTAGAAGTGATTATTTATTTTGTTGACCTAAAGGTTTCAGCTTAAGCTGAGGGATTTAACCCCATTATACAGACATTAAACTTATAAAGCACATATTCTCGTGACATTTTTTTATTATAATATATATTTTGTATTTTTTGTTTATTAATATAGAAATTGTTATATTCAGTAAAATTACAGCACATATTAACAGTATATATATAACCATTATGTAGCTCCTTATCATCTTTGTTTTATCTATCTCAATCATAAAAAATATAGCATATGGCGGAATAACGTAATTCCGCCATATTTCATTATTTTTTACCACTAGCCAAAAAGTGCATATGATGCAGCTCCACCAAGTCCTCCAAGAATTCCTCCTCCTACTGCACCAGGTACAGTTCCAACAACCGGGAGAGTTATACTCCCTCCAGCAGCACCTGCTATTGCACTTGAAACTGCACCTGTACCAATAGATTTAAGCTTTAAAATTATATGTTATATTCACTTGCTATTTTTCATAAAAAAAGGAATCCCTAAAATAACAAAAATTACCGAAGGAAATATAGCAATTGCTATATTATTATTAAAAAATTTAAAAGCCAATATAAGAGATACTATTTGAACAACTATCCAACCACTTATAAAAAAATCACTTTCTGCCTATTCTTGGGCATTTTCTTTCCTCCTAAAAGAATTTTGTACAACTATTCTGTAGTATTACAGAATAGTTGTACTTATTAAAATTACCACCATCCAAATACACAATATGCAATTCCACCAATTAGAGCACCACCAACAAACCCTGCAGCTCCTCCAATACCTACCCCTGCTAAAGTTCCAGCATATGGAACCACAGAACCTGCTGCGCACCTAAAGTAGCTCTATGTTTTTAAAATGCCATGGTAAATTTTTACAAAATAGTAACTAAAAATTATTAACAACACTTGATGACTTAGAAATTATGCTTATTTTTTGTATAATTTATTCAACTTATAATCCTCTTCTATGTATACGATTATCTCTGTTAATAATCCTTGTTCAACCTCTTCTTTATAATAATACAAAGCAACTGATTTTTTCAATATCCGAAAGTATACTCTTTTCAGCTATTTTGAATAAAATTATCTATAAAAAGTATACTTTCGTATACAAAATTTATAGCAGAAAAAGGATTTTTTATCTTTTTGTAGAATTATATCATAATATTATGATTTTAGTGTGAGGGATTGTAATGAATAAAATTATTCGCTTTACAACAGATAGCTGTGTTTTTCTTGAATCATATAAAAGATGCAATAATTTAAACGTTAATAAAAATTTAAATTCCTTGTCATATTACAACATTGTATACGAAGAAGATTTAAAGAAAAAAATTAATTTATTGATTAATGCCTTCAAACGTTCTTTAGAAAACTTATACGTTTTTCAAGAAAATAATCATTATATTTATATTTTGTGTGATGCTAATGGCATTGTTCTTGATATTTCATGTCCAAGAAATTTGCTTAAATATTGCCATGAAATAAATCTTAAGCCAGGTTGTAGTTTAAATGAGAAAGATTGCGGTACTAATGCAGTATCATTAGCTTTAACAGAAAAATGTGAAGTATACATAAACGGAAAAGAACACTATTGTTTTTTATTTCACAATCTTCATTGTATTGCATTGCCTATATATGACGAAAATAATAATATTATAGGAATATGCGATATTTCATCAATCACAGAAAAAGAATATACATATGCACCTTCATTTATTTATTTGCTTGTAAAATATATAAGAGACGAGTATTTAAAATTAATATATGAGGAATATCTAACTACGCTTAATCCCGTTGAAATTAATATATTATCAAGTGTATCAAGAGGTAAATCTGAATTTGAAATAGCTAATTCATTAAAAATTTCTGTCCCATATGTGAAGAAGATAAAAAATAGCATAAAAAATAAGCTTCATTGCAAAGATATAGAAGAATGCATATTTATTGCTGGTAAGCTTGATTTATTAGGATATTTTCATATGTATCATAAATTAATATAACAATAGATTTTATATAACTAAAAATACCAATTTTTCAAAAGGCTTCTACACGTTCTCTCGTGTAGAAGCCTTGGTAATTTCACTAAATCTTTATATTGCTTTTTCTCCGCGCTCACCGGTTCTTATCCTTATGGCGTCTTGTATGTCGTATATGAATATCTTTCCATCGCCTACATTGCCTGTTCTTGCTACTTTCGTAACAGCATCTACGATGCTTTCAACGCTTCCATCATCTGTCACTATTTCTACCTTAACTTTAGGAAGGAGGCTTATCTCAATTTCCGCTCCTCTGTAAATCTCTTTTTTACCTTTCTGATGTCCACATCCAAAAACCTGTGACACCGTCATCCCGTGTATTTTCAGCTTATTAAGCTCTGATTTTACATCTTCCAAAACATCCGGTCTTATTATGCATTCAACTTTCTTCATAACTTTACCCCCTTGCTTAGTACAACATCATCTAAAACTTGTGGACTTTTTATATTTTTTTCAATCACACCATCCGAGTACACAACAGGCGTCAATTGGAAATCAGGATATGCTAAAACGCCCATTTCCGGCAAATCAAGCCCTGCGATTTCATCTTCCGGTTTGACTCTTATACCCATTATAGCATCAAGAGCTTTATAGAACAAGTAGCTTAATCCAAATCCATATACGACTATAACCGCCATATCTATAAGCTGTGCCCAAAGTTGACCTGTACTGCCATAAAGTATTCCTGTTACAGCACCTTGTACTCCGTTGAGTCCTGCACCATATGTGCCATCTGCAAATATGCCGACGCTTAAAATACCCCACAAGCCATTCACACCGTGTACAGAAAATGCTCCTACCGGATCATCTATCTTAAGTTTATTTTCAACAAAAGCAACAGACACGCAGACCAAAATGCCAGCCACAGCACCGATTATAAAAGCTGATATTCCATTTACAAATGCACATGGAGCTGTTATCGCCACAAGTCCGGCAAGAGCACCATTACACATCATCGACGGATCAGGTTTTCCATATTTAACCCACATATAAAGCATTGCAACAAGTCCTCCTACAGCCCCGGCGATCATGGTATTTGTTGCAACAACCGCCAACCTTAGATCCGTTCCATTAAGTGTTGAACCTGCATTGAATGCAAACCATCCAAAGAAAAGTATGATCGTACCGAGAATGGCCATTGGTATATCATGGCCTGGTATTGCTACAGGTGTACCATCCTTCTTGAATTTCCCTATCCTCGGTCCTATGACCATCGCTCCTGCAAGTGCCATCATGCCCCCCATTGCATGAACGACACCAGATCCTGCAAAATCAATTACACCATTCCCCAGGCCGAGTTTGGCTCCAAGCTGTGAAAGCCATCCTCCTCCCCAGACCCATCCACCATAGATGGGATAATAAACCATTGAGACAAAAAACGATCCAATGACAACCGCTAAAAATTTAACTCTTTCTGCCATCGCACCAGTAGGTATTGTAACCGTCGTATCCATAAATACCATCTCAAAGAAGAACAACGCATACACACCTACATCATACGTTCCACCGCTTGATAGGAAAAATCCATTAAGCCCCAGTAAATTCCATCCTCCTATGCTTAGTGCGTGGTTTAAAGGTGCTGTACCACCAAGGCTTGAAAATGAACCAGAGCCGCCCATCATAAATGCAAAACCTGTCAAGAAAAATCCAACAGTACCTACTAAAAATACCATAAGATTCATGGCCATAGTGTGCATTGCATTTTTAGCCTGTGTAAAGCCAGTTTCAACAAGTGCAAACCCAGCCTGAAAGAAGAATATCAAAAATGCAGTTAGCATTACCCATACAAAATTAATGCCAAGCTTATTCTTTGCAACCTGTGTAGCTACCTCTTCTAATGTAGGCTTGCCTGCAACTGCGCTTGCAATGTCCTTCGCAGTGCCAAGATTTGCTCCCGTTGGATCGCCACCAGCAGCATATACCACCCCCACTGTCATTGCCAAAAGTAATGCCAATACAATACCTATTACAATTTTCTTTTTCATGAAAAGCACCTCCATATTATTTAACTTTTATATTCTCTTAAAATTTCTAATTGAAAACTTTTTGTCTTTTATGTTTTTTGAAAGATTGTAAATCCTTACAAAATAGATTATTACAAGGTAGACAATTGGCAAAGCCATTATAAATGCTGGCACGCTATTGGAAAAGATTATTATTGTATTATGCATAGATATGCTGTATAATATAAACGCTAAAGCTAAAATAAAAATTATTGTATTTATAGTGTATAGTGTGATGATAGGGATTTTTTTCATCTATGTCATCACCTCCTTTCAAAAAATGAAGGTGCTTAGATCTCTAAGATTTAAGCACCCTTGCTTTTTTATCGAATGACTATTGTTTTATTATTGATTAAAGTCAAAAGCTTTAAAGCCAATGTTGTACGCTTCTTCACCATGTTCAACTATATCAAGTCCTAATTCCTCTTCTTCTTTAGTAACTCTAAGCTCCATAAATAAGCTTATAAATTTCAATATTATAAATGACATAAGCCCTGCAAAGATGTAAGTTGTAACAACACCCGTAAGCTGAATAAGCAATTGATTCGGATTGCCGTAAAATAAACCATTAGCACCTGCAGGATTTATAGCTTTTGTTGCAAAAAGTCCTGTAGCCAGTGCACCCCATGTACCGCCAACACCGTGTATACCAAACGCATCAAGTGAATCGTCATATCCAAATTTATGCTTGATGTAATTGACAGATATGAAACATATTATACCTGATATGACTCCTATTGCAATCGCAGAAACTGCTGTCACATATCCTGCTGCTGGTGTAATAGCTACAAGCCCTGCTACAGCGCCACTTACAGCACCAAGTAATGTAGGCTTACCGCTTACTTTCCATTCTGTTAACACCCAACCCATGGAGGCGGCAGCGGCAGCAGTATTTGTCACGACAAATGCATTAACCGCCAGACCATTTACGGATAAAGCACTTCCTGCATTAAATCCAAACCAGCCAAACCATAAGAATGCTGCTCCCATCAAAACCATAGGCATGTGATGTGGTACCATCTTTGTATTTTTTCTCTTGCCCAGTATTAAAGCTGCTACAAGTCCTGAAACTCCAGAGCTTATGTGAACGACTGTACCACCTGCAAAGTCCAATGCGCCTAAGTTTTTAAGCCATCCACCATTTCCCCATACCCAATGTGCAAGTGGATCATATACTAATGTAGTCCAAATAAGCGTAAATACGATGAATGCTGAAAATCTCATTCTTTCCGCAAATGCACCCGTTATTAAAGCAGGTGTTATTATGGCAAACATCAATTGATATACCATAAACGCCAAAAGGGGTATCGTCGATGAATAAGTACCATCAGGTCCAAGACCAATATTGCTAAGACCAGCCCAATGTAGATTTCCTATCAAGTGGTATGTATCACCACTGAAGGATAATGAAAATCCAAATAATACCCATTGTACAGAAATAAGTGCAATAATAGTGAAACTTTGCATCATTATGCTTATGACATTTTTCCCATTAACCATACCGCCGTAGAAAAATGCCAATCCCGGCGTCATGATCATGACTAATGCCGATGAAAATAGTATAAATGCTGTATCACCTGTGTCTATCTTGCCTGTCGATGCAAAAGCCATATTTGGTATTAAAACTGCCAATAAGAACATCAATGTAATGAATATCTTTTTCTTCACATTTATTCCTCCTTTAAAAATAATAAAAGAAGACGCCCTAATACATAGGTTACCTATGAATTAGAGCGCCTTTGCTCTGTCGATTTAAAGTAATAATATTTATCTTTAGTCAAGATTATACTACTATTTTATAATATGTCAATACCTATACTAAAATTATTCATATTATATATTTGATGACATTGTCAGCGAATGTTGATCTTATTTCATTTGTAAAAAATTCTTTCATTTCATATATCTCATCATTTTTATACATGAATTTTTTGTAGCCAAATTGGCCAAATCTACAAACCCTTTCTTCATCATTCATAGACAGTGTATTTTCGGGGAAAATCTCTGATATGGTACTTTTGGCTTTTGCTGTGTATCTGTGCGAGATGATTTCAAATGTTATTGGATATGCAGTTTTTTCAGGTATGCTTTCCTTTATCTTAAATAACAGCTCTTTATAATCTTTTTGCCAATTGTCATACAAAAAAACAGGCGCTATCAAAAAACCCATAGGATAGCCTGATTCAATTATTTTCCTGCTGGCTTCCAATCGTTTATCTAATGATGGAGTCCTCTTTTCATATTCGTTTATTACTTTCTCTGTATTTAAACTAAATCTCACTTCTGTATGGCCATTATGTTCAATATCAAGAAGTGTATCTATGTCTGTAAACTTAGTGACAAATCTAAATCTTCCACTTTCGCTTTTGCTAAAAAATTCTATCGCGGATTTTAGAATGTTTGTATACGGTTCTACTGGCACTGGGTCTGATGTTGCCGAACCTTCAAAAATTGTCTTTTCAGGTTTCCTTTCTTCAATATAATCGTTAGCCCACATAAATATATCATCTATGTTTACATTAACCTTTATGTATGGCCTTTCGCTTAAATTTGTATTAAGATAACAATACTGACATTGACCTGCACAACCCGATAGCAAAGGTAACTGATAATTGGCTGATGGCTTACACGATTGAAAGTCAAGTTTTTTCTTTATACCCACAACTAAAGTATTTTTCCCTTCTTTATAATAATCTCGCAAATTGTCTCCTGGTATATGTTCTTTTATCCTATTTCCTTTCATCTCTATAATCTCAACTTCTTTTTTGCCTTTGAAAAAATTGTATATATTGTATCCAATTTCATAGTCTATAGAATTCTTTTCAAAAATAATACGCCTAGGAATAAACATTTTTGTACTCCTTTTTCAGTTATTTATTCATTTTTATTCTTAGCGCATTTCAAATATTATATGCAAAAAGCACATCCTATCTAAAAGAATGTGCTTTTCATACTACTTTGATATAGCATCTCTTAAGCGCCTTGTGGCAAAACCTATATCATCTGATGCCATGATCTCTGATACAACAGAAATACCATCAACACCTGTCCTCATTACATCTGGTGCATTGCTGTATTTTATGCCCCCAATTGCCACAACAGGAATCTTTACTGCATCTTTTATTTCTTTTAAATTCAAAAGCCCTATTGCTTCACCGATGTCTTTCTTTGTGCCTGTATAGAATACTGCTCCTGCTCCTATGTAGTCAGCACCATCTCTTTCTGCCTCTACGGCTTCATCTACGCATCCAGCAGATATGCCGATTATCTTATTATCGCCCATGATCTTTCTCGCAATGCTGCATGGCAGATCTTCTTGACCTAGGTGAACTCCATCTGCATCAATGGACAGTGCTATATCGATTCTGTCATTTATTATAAATGGAATGCGGTATTTCGCCGCAATATCTTTCAATCTCTTAGCAATCTCATAAAACTCTCTTGATGAAATATCCTTTTCCCTAAGCTGTAGCATAGTAACGCCGTTTTGCAATGATTCTTCTACAGCATCGTAAAAATCTCTACCAGCCTTCAAAAGATTTCTGTCAGTGACCAAATAAAGAGATACATCAAAATCTTTCATGCTTACGCCTCCAATACTTCAATATCAGCGTATTTCCTTATCATGTCAGAATCTATAAGATACAGATAATCTATGAATTTTGTCCTAAATGTCCCAGGCAAATTGCACTCTTTTTCCGCCAATTCCCCTGCTATATTCATGATAAGAAGGGCAGCCAATGACGATACCACTTTGTCATGGCTGCATGCAGACGTAGCCGCCATTATTGCGCCTAAAGTACATCCTGCACCTGTTATCTTTGTAAATAAATGTGTACCATTTTTAACTTTTACTACTCTTTTCCCATCGCTTATATAGTCTTCTTTTCCTGTCGACACGACAACCGTATTTGTTAACTTTGCAAGTTTTACACAAGAATCAACATTTCCACTGTCATCTAAAGAATCTACACCTTTCACATTTGCACTTTCACCTGATAAAGCATTTATCTCACCGCCGTTTCCCTTGATAATGCTTATATCACCTATCTTTAAAAGCATGTTTACAAAGTCAACCCTGCTTTTTATGGCAGCGCATCCTACAGGGTCTAAAACGACTGGTTTTTTGTGGTCTTTCGCCGACACTACAGAATTGATTATTGTCTCTTTAGTTTCATTATTGATAGTACCTATATTTACGTATAAAGCATTTGAAATTGCTGTAAAGTCGTACGCTTCGTCCGGTGACATTACCATCGCAGGAGATGCCCCTATACTTAGTAGTGCATTGGCATTATCGTTTATTACGACGTAGTTTGTTATAGCGTGGACAAGCGGCACTTCTTCTTTTAATCTTTCTAAAACTTTTATTGCTTCTTCAACCATAAATTTTCTCCTCTCTCTTATTTAAAGATTTCATAATTGGATAGATTACAGCAGTCAAAATAATCGTACCTATTGTGGGCGTTATAAACCATTTTGATAGATTTGTACCAAAATACGTAAGATAATTGTAGAATATCGTACCTACCGCAAAAGAAATCGTGGCAGGCACGTTTAAGAAGCTATGGCTTTTGCTTCTCATCAAAAAGAAATCTTCAAATACAACCGTATATGCTGGAATAAATACACTTCCTATGGCGTACAAAAAGTTTTGGTAATTATCCATTGGGAACAAATATGCGGCAATAAGCCCCACAATGGAATATATAATAAGCAGACTTTTTCTGCTTAATTTAGCTTTTACAATAGAAAGTGTTGAAATGGCAGCGGAATACACATCCATAAAAGTCGTTGTAACCGTCGACAAAAGTATAATAAGAAGCGGTACAATTCCCGTTTTTATTGATGCAAAATATGAGATTATGTCTTTCCCGCCTGTTTTCAAAGCCACATAAAGCCCTATAAAATACATGAAGCAGCTTGCTATGAAATATCCTGCGAATGTATATATAAAACTGGACTTTCCATCCTTAGCATTTATAGTGTAATCTCCTACCAGTGGAAGCCATGATACAGGCATAGCAACGGCAAGTTCCACTGCACCGCTGAAGCTCATGTCTCCGGCTACATATCCAACCTTTCCCGCCTTCAAATACAATACAACAAATATAGTCAAGATAAATAAAAGCACAACAGCAATATCGTTTATCCAGTAAGCTTCATTGTCAAAGAATAATGTCCACAATAAAACAGATATGCCAACGACAAAAATTCCAATAGCAGTAGACATGCCTATAGCACCGTTGAAAGCCTTTGCAGACTGTATTATCATTACAGCCGTCCAGCCAACCAATTGAAGCACATTTAAAAGCCCTATAAATACCATGCCTTTCTCGCCCAGGACACCTTTTGTGGACTCTATCGCAGGTTTCTTAACTCTAAAGGACATAAGCCCTCCTAAAGCAAAAAACAGAGTGCCAATGATGTGACCTAACAATATGCTTAAAATCCCTTTAGTTAAGCCTAATGGTGCAAAGTACGAACCAGTAAAAACCTCTGCAATTGATACGGCCGCACCTGACCATATCAAAAAAAGCGTTGAGTTTTTAATCTTCATAGTCAATACCTGCTTTCTTATAAAGATCTACTAAATGTCCTACAGGTCCTACACCTTTACCTATCTCAAGAGAATTTTTAATAGCCTCTGTTATGTAACTTTTTGCGTTTATTACTGCATCTTTCAAGCTTAATCCTCTACCAAGGTACGAAGCTATTGCAGATGAGTAAGTGCATCCTGTTCCATGTGTATTTTTGGTGTCGATCCTCTCCTGTGGCAAAAGTAAAAATTCACTTCCATCGTAGAATACATCAGTAGCATTTTCTAAAGAATGACCACCTTTTACAACGACAGCTTTTACACCCATATCGATGATTTTTTTAGCAGCCTCCTTCATGTCATCAATTCCCTCAATATTCATTCCAGTAAGCTCACACGCCTCCGGTATATTTGGAGTAATGATATCTGCCATAGGCAAAAGCTTTGTCTTCAATGCGTCTATGGCGTCTTCTTTTAGAAGGTAATATCCGCTTTTTGATATCATGACAGGGTCTAACACGACGTTTTTTGGATTCCATCTTTTAAGTGATGATGCAATAGCGTCAATGATATCTTGGCTTGATACCATACCTATCTTTACAGCATCTACCGCCGTATCCTCAAATACGCAATCTATCTGCTTTTTGATGATATCAGCATCCATCTCTCTTACATCAAAGACACCTACCGTATTCTGCGCCGTCACTGCCGTAATGACGCACATGCCGTATACTCCAAGAGCGCAAAACGTCTTTAAATCTGCCTCTATGCCAGCACCGCCAATGCTGTCAGAGCCTGCAATCGTAAGCAACTTCTTCACATCGATTCCTCCTTTTTTTGTATGCCTTGAGGAAATACAAAACGAAAAAAGTGTGCCGGATAAGCACACTTAAAGTCCACTGTACTCCCTACGCCGGCATTATCCAGATCAGGTTATGGGTCATAGCAGAAATAGCTGCTAACTCTCAGCCGGGCTATCACCCCAGCTCCCCAGACAAAAATATTTACTTTTACTTTATTTTAACACAAATTATCTGACTTGTACAGGATATTTCACCATATCGTCAAATTTTCCTGTTGATAGCTGTACAGATTATAGTACACGCCCTTCCTATTCATAAGCTCCTCATGTGTACCTTCCTCTTCTATTCCATTTTCAGTAAGCACTATTATACGCTTAGCATTTCTAATGGTGCCCAATCTGTGGGCGATTATGAGAGTAGTCCTGTTTTTCGATAGATTTTCAATAGACTGCTGAATAATCGATTCACTTTTATTGTCAAGCGATGATGTCGCTTCATCAAGTATAAGTATTGGAGGATTTTTTAAGAACATCCTTGCAATAGATATTCTCTGCTTTTGTCCGCCAGACAATTTAACGCCTCTTTCGCCAATATACGTATCATAACCATCTTTTAGCTCCATTATGAAGTCATGGGCATTTGCAGCTTTGGCTGCATTGATTATTTCTTCGTCAGTAGCATCTAATTTACCGTACGCGATGTTTTCTTTTATCGTGCCCGAAAACAAAAATACATCTTGCTGGACAATGCCTATATTTTCTCTAAGCGATGATAGCTTCACATCCCTTATATCTATACCGTCAATTTTTATGGAGCCTGCATCTATCTCATAAAACCTCGGTATAAGGCTTAGAAGTGTGGTTTTACCTGCACCTGAGGGCCCTACTATTGCCACTGTCTCTCCATGTTTTATCTTAAGATTGATTCCTGACAGTACTTCTCTTTTATTGTCGTAGCTGAATGTGACATTGTCAAACTCAATATCGCCTTTCACGTCTTTTAACTCTATCGCATCTTTTTTATCTGCTATCTCTGGCTCTGTATCCATAAGCTCCACAAACCGCCTAAAGCCAGCCATACCCTGCTGGTACTGCTCTATAAACCGCAAAAGAACAGTCAAAGGTTGCAAAAACTGGCTAATGTATATTATGTATGCCACCAAGTCACCTGTATTTATGAGGCCTTTTGATATAAAGTAGCCGCCTGCTGCAAGAGTAATCACAACTGATATATTAGAAAGAAAATTTACACTAGAATCAAATATGCCAATATGCTTAACCGCTTTTGACCTGGCACTTTTATACATGGAGCTTTTATTATCGAATTTTAGTTTCTCAAATTTTTCCCTTACAAATGATTTGACGACCCTTATGCCTGTAATGCTTTCTTCTAATGTGGCATTCATCTGTGCCTGCGTTTCGCGGACATTTTTCCATATAATTTCAAACTTATTGTTGTAAATATACATGTATATAAACATAAAAGGTATTATGGTAAATACAACCAGTGTCAGCCTCACATCAATTGTAAGCAAAAGTATGAATGTGCCTATTATCCTTATGATAGACAAAAAAAGGTCCTCTGGACCATGATGTGCTACTTCTGCTATCTCATTTAAGTCATTGACAACCCTTGACATTATATAACCTGTCTTTGTGTTGTCATAATAGTTCATAGAAAGTTTCTGAAGATGTGAAAAAGCATCTTTTCTCATATCGTACTCTATGCTTACACCTAAAACATGGCCATAGTATCCTACTATGTATTCAAGTATCATCCTTCCGAAGTACATTATAGCTAATAAAATTGCGAACCTGTATATAAGGTTAAAATCCTTGTTAGGTATGACGTTATTTATCACATTTCTCGTAACCATAGGAAAAACCAAATCTGAAGCAGATATAAAAAATGCACACACCATGTCAAGGATAAAAAGCCATATATGTGGCTTGTAATACGACGCAAATCTTTTTATAAGCCTCAAAAAAATCCCCCCCAAATATAAATCAAAACAATTACTGCTAATGATTGATGTATCTCTAACATTAGTTTAATATGCCAACTAATAATTGTCAAATTTGTACAATAGACGATTTTTTAGTTTTCTTTTTTAATACACTTAAAACTTTCGTTGTATAAGATAATGTTTTTGTAGGACATGCATCAACACAATGGCCGCACCCTACGCACCTTATATCAGAGACATCTTTACCGTAATATGCTGCACTTTTTATGTCTATACTCATTGGACATGATTCGTTGCATTGTCCGCATTGGATACATTTTGAATTATTTGTAGTAATTTTTTGCCCGGCGACTTTACTTATCAATCCTAAAACTGTTCCCAATGGACAATAATAGCAATATCCTCTGCCTGTTAATGCAATCCAAAAAAACATAGCCATAAGAAGTTCGCCAGCAAGATACTTATACGATTCCATCTTACTTATCGCATCATAATTACCACCTAAAAATGCTCCAGATAAAAATAATATCCACCAAATAGTGAAAAATAGCGATATAGCAAAGAATAACAATCTCAATAATGAAAATATTTTTATTCCCTTTTGATTTAGATGTTTTCTCTTACCCAAAAGAGGAAAAACAGGATCAAAAACTTCTGAAGCGAATCCATTGAAAAGACAAATTGTAGAGCATTGCCATCTTCTACCGTATAATAAAGTTCCTATAAAGACGATTATGCTAACCAATACGTAGAATATTAATACACTTGAAATGCCTGCAACACCCCATATGGGAAAATAACTTTTATAAAACGAGGAATTATGGTATAAAAGCTGCAACGGCACTGTCGTCCATGGAAGTGGCATTGAAAAGAAATATACATCGCCATTGTGGAAAAATAGTGGCATTATAATATGTACAATAAGTGCTGCAATGATTAAACCAATAAGGTTTGCTTTTCTCATCTTTGTCCTTTTCGACTTGCCTATTATGTTTATAGTGAGAAAGCTGCCTGCAATAATAAATATCGTCTTAATCCAGTTTTCGTAAAATTGCCAAATCGAATTTATTGCATCGGCTACATTCTTAGGCGCTTTACTTGCATACCCATAATTTAATCCGGCTATGATTATGCACATGACAATATAAGTCCATAAAATAGCTTTTAGTAAAAAAACATATCTATCCTTTTTGTTTGCCATGTATTTTCCCTCCATTCCTATATATTTCCACCACAATGCTTACAAACATTATATCATATTAATTATATTTTTAAATAGCTTGGCACATTCTCTGAATTAAGGAAATTGTACAATTGAATTCCAATTTCTGGAGCTAAAAAATAATAACAAAACTAAGCATATCAATGCCTGCGAATAACTGCTATAAATGCAATAACAGCTCGTAGAGCTGTTATTGCATTTAATTAATTAAGAAAGAGGAGGATCTTATATTTTGATCCCAATTACATTATATATTTTTTATAAAAAAAGTTAAGCGAAAAATTTTTAAACCTCAACAATGTTTTCAATTATGTTTGTTTCGTGATGCTTTCTCACTTTTACCTTTAAACTTTGGTAGACTCATTTTAGGAATTATAAAAACATTTTAATCATTAAAATATATTTTTATTGAATAACATCTTATTTAGGGCTATAATGAACTTAAACATAATTTACATAAAAAGGAGATGCTGGAATATGCATGAATTGACAAACGAGAAGTGCATCTTTAGCTTTTCAAGACACAACGATCCTGTACTTTATGTAAACGATGGAGAGGAGGTGAAGATAGAAACTTTAGATTGTTTTTCATGCCAAATCAAAACAAATGATGACAAGTTAGAAACAATGGATTGGGATAAAGTAAATCCCGCAACAGGTCCAATCTATGTAAACGGTGCAGAAGAAGGCGACACGCTTGAAGTGACAATCAAGAAAATCGACATTGATGACAAAGGCGTCGTTGCAACAGGGAAAGATTTGGGAGTTTTAGGTCATATGATGAATGATCTATATTCAAAAGTAGTTGAAATAAATGATGGCAAAGTCATTTTCAATGAAAAGCTCTCATTTCCTGTAAAGCCAATGATAGGTGTAATAGGCGTCGCACCAAAAGAAGGCGAAATAAACTGCGGCACACCTGGTCCCCATGGAGGGAACATGGATACAACACTTATAAGAGAAGGCTCTAAGCTTTATTTGCCTGTATTTGTGGATGGTGCACTTTTCGCATTAGGAGATTTGCACGCTGTAATGGGAGATGGAGAAATAGGCGTATCAGGTGTAGAAGTAAGCGGCACCGTTACTGTAAAGCTTAGAGTTTTAAAAAACTTAAAGCTAAATAATCCAATTGTCAAGACAAATGAAGTAACAGCCACAATCGCATCAAATGAATCAATAGAAAAAGCCATAGAAACAGCAGTAAAAGATATGGCAGAACTTTTCCAAAAAAATACTGACCTATCAATAGAAGAAATATCAACACTTTTTAGCATCTCCGGCAATGTCCAGATATCTCAAGTTGTTGATCCACTGAAGACAGCACGCTTCTCAATGCCAAACTGGGTTTTGGAGGCGTATGGAATAGAATTTTAATTCGTTATCTCTTCATCTGCATTTTTATTGCTAAATAAAACTATATTATCTTTCTGCACAATCAATATACCTATAAGTATTACGATTGTGCCGATTACAAGCTGGATTGTGATCTTTTCCGATAAAAATATTGCCGCAATTATGCTAGCCAATATTGGCTTTGCAAAGAAAACCATAGATCCTATGCCAGTATTTACACTAGATAAACCTAAGAAATAAGTGTAATATGCAATGCCTGTAACAACTACCGTTAAATACAACATCTGAGGAATAGCCTTTAGTGGCAAGTTAAAAACAGGATATTTGTTGTACAAAAGCAAAGGGATAAGAAGCAAACTTCCTATTATGAAAGATAGCGAATTCATTACGACGCTGTCGTACTTAACAGTAAATTTCTTTCCCAACACTGTGTATACACCATACATGATTGACGATAAAACGAGAAATACAATTCCAGTAATATGGTTTCCGCCAGAAATCAACTGCTTATAAAACACTATGATTAAACCTATTACGCCCAGTATCAAACCATAAATCTTGGTGCGATTTAATTCTTCGTTTAACAGAATTGAAGCAGTGATCATTACAAAAAGAGGATTTGAGCTAAATATTACAGCAGAAAGGCTGGCGGATGTCATGTTTATCCCTATCTGCAAAAATGACATGCTAAACACCACATTAGTAAGCCCTATCAACACTAATAACCAAAAATCTTTAAATGCGATACGTAAATTTTTGCTTTTAATATTTTTTATGGCAATAGGCAGCAATATGAGTCCGCCTATAAAAAACCTGATGAAATTTATCTGAAGTGGATTTACAATGCCTGTCAGTGTTCTTCCTACCACCTCGTAAGTGCTGAAAAAAAGCACAGTTATGATAAGGTAAATATAACCTCTATTCAATCTTGACACCTTCTTATGTAAATTTTACAATACACTTTTATTATATACCCTGTGTCAAGATTGTCGTTAAGGTTTTACACACTTTTCTCATATTTTAAATCAAACTTAATACAAGCTCCCCCGCCATCTATATTATAAGCTTCTATTTTCCCGCCATGAGCCTCTACCAACTTCTTTGCAATGTAAAGTCCCAGACCGACGTGTCCATCTTCTGATGATCTTGACATATCTCCTCTGTAAAACCTTTCAAAAACATGTGTTAAGTCTTTCTTGCTGAATCCGCTGCCCGAATCACAAACTGTTATACTTATTTTATATTCATCGATATTACATTTTATCTTTATCATTCCTGATTTAGGCGTATATCTCACACTGTTAATAACGATGTTATCCATTATCCTCTCAAACTTTTGAGCATCAATATATATCATTGTTTTATCATGCCTTTGATCTAAAATATCTAAATCGAAATCTAAACTTTTGTCTTTTGAAATTTGTTTATATTCATCTATTTTACGTGTCAAGAAATCTTTTATATTTATTTGACTAAAATTAAGATTGGCTGGTAAATCATCTAATTCAGACATAAAAAGCATCATCTTCACGATCTTTATACATTTATCAGCATTCTCAACAATCACGTCTAAATACTTTTTAAATTTTAACTTGTCGTCTATACAATCATCAAGCAATGATTCAGCGTATCCTCTGATTATTGAAATAGGTGTTTTCAAATCATGGGCAAGGGATTCTACCATTTCACGCCTTTCCTGCTCTACTTTCCACTGGGCGATAAGAGAATTTTTTAATTCATCTTTCATATCATTAAATGCTGCACATAAACTACCAAGTTCATTATCCGCTTTATAATCAATGTCAAAATTGAGATCTCTTTCTTTTATTTTTCTTGACGCTTCAATAATCAAATTTAAAGGCTTTCTTATATTTTTAGTAAATTCTAGAGAAAAAAGTATTGTAAATAAAGCAATGTAAATAAACGGCGAAAATACTATTATTATAAATAATGGCTCGTATAAAATTCTGTCTATCTTATTAATAAAATAAGGCGTTAATGTATAAGACAGTGAAACAGCACCTTCTATCGTACCTTGCTTATTTATTATCGGTATGACTTTATAATAGCTACCTTTTATACCAGATGTCGTATTTATAATTTTAAACAGCTCATCTCTATTCCTAATCAGCTTCTGATTATCAGTGCCATATATTTTATCGCCATTTTGATTCATCACCTGATACTTAATACCTCTTTTTGGTATGATTTTGTCAATTTTACTTTTATTGTAAATATTTAATATATCCGGCCCATACCCTCGAATCTTGCTTTCGATTGAAGGAATCATCTTCTCATAGTAATTCGCCGGATAAACCTTTTTATACTGAATATTTATAAATGCCAGATATCCTATATAATACGTCACTATAGTTGCCAGTATGCTTAATATCAATATAGAAACAAAATATATAATAAACTGTGTCTTTAGCGGTTTATTTTTAAATATCATAAAACCTTCTCCCATTTATAACCTATTCCCCACACTGTCTTAATATATTCTGTATCAGGATCAAGGTTCTCAATTTTTGCTCTTATATTTTTAATATGCTCTGTAACTGTAGTAGTGTCACCTTCTGCATCAAAACCCCATACTTTTTCATATATCTGTTCTTTTGAAAATACTTGACCGGGATGAAGCGACAAAAGCTCTAAAACATCAAATTCTTTTTTTGTAAGCCCAATAGGATTCCCATTCACCATCACTTCCCGCGACTTTAAATCTATTGTAATGTTTTTAAAATTTAATAAAGCCCTTTTTCCTTCTTCATTTAATAAAATTGCTCGCTTTTCCCTTCGCAAATGTGCATCTATCCTTGCTAACAATTCCTTTAAGCTAAATGGTTTTACAACATAATCATCACCACCTAAGGCAAATCCCTTTATCCTGTCCATTTCGCTTTGTTTTGCACTTAAAAATACGATGGGACAAATTACAGTATCCCTTATCTTACGGCAAACTTCATACCCATCAATATCAGGCATCATAATATCAAGCACTATAAGATCCGGCATTTCTTTAGCTTTTTCAATTCCTTCCTTGCCATTATAAGCAGTCAGAACAGTATTGCCCTTTCTTTCAAGCGAATCTTTTAACAAATCAGCTATCTCTTTCTCATCATCAATAATTAATATTTTACTCATACATTTTCCTGCCTTCCCATCTCTTAAACCATATTATACCACCAACAATCATAAATATAAAAAACAATGAAGCAAAGATGAACCCACTGGCGATTTGATTAATCAATTCTCCGGACGATATTATTTTAGGCGGATATGTCATGCTTGATGTAAAAAGAAGATATGCACCAGGAAGTTCTGATAACCTCACAGGCCATGCCCATGGGATATAAGTCCATATACTATTGCCTAAGTTCGTAGACATAAGCGCAGCAACTAACATGCCAAAGCCCCCAAATCCAATTGATGCTCCTAATCCCCATGCAAAACTAATCCACATATACATAGACAATAATGATAATGCGCCGATTGATTCTAAAATAAAAGACGCTATATAGATGACCCACGGAAAATTCCCACGTAATATTTCAAACCCAATTCCAAAAATAAATATTGAAATTATCAAACTTATCTGTATTGATAATGCTATAATTATGAATTTGCCAATGTATAAACTGCTCCTTTCAAAATTATTGCCAAACAAGTTTATGAAACCTCCAGCATTCTCCTCCTGATTTGCAGCCAAACCAAATAATAAGCCAGCCACAATCGGAACAACCACTGCCGTCCAGATTTCAAAAAAGGCTTGATGTATATAAAATTCAGATAAAGATCTTACTGATGAGTACCATAGAAGTGCAGATGAAAACAATACTGGAAGCAAAAATGTAATATATCTTAAAGGCGTACGTTTAGTCTTTATTATTTCAGAATACAATATCTTCATCAATTTAGATCTCTCCTTTGAAACCAAATCATAGTAAGAATTGAGAATATCAAAAACGCTAAAACCGATACGATAACGCCTATCGGGATTACCGATGGATCTCTTAAAGAGTCATTAATCTGTAATAATGTACCGTTAGGGTGAACACCTATTATTGGACACATAAGCCTTATTGGCCAGCTCCATGGAATATAGATCCAATATGATTTCGAAGCTCCAATCACACCGATAATAAGTCCTACAAACCCTAAGGCAATGCTATAAAATGTTCCTTTCATAGTTGCCAGCCATAATTCCAAAGGAATAAGAGCAAGTGATGTAACCCATGTAAAAAATCCTCCTGCAATTATTTTACTCCAAGGAATATTTCCACCTGCCGTTATTGTTCCTGTTATAATAATAGCAATAATCAAAACCAATGTTGACAAAAATGTATAAAAGGCCATTATCAATATTTTACCTATCCATATTTTGTGTATAGGAACATTGCGACTTTTTATACTTCGATATCCGCCAGATTTTTTCTCATGCAAAGCTACCAGCGATGCATAAAGTGCCAAGCCAATCGGTATAAAAATTACCGGCCACCAATTGTAAACCAAATCAATAAGAAGTTGCCATGGCATAAGATAATTTGCAGGCATAAATATCTTCTGTGGCAGTGCATACAGCACAAAAAACAGCGGCGCAAACATAATAAGTTTTCTCATAAATGTCCTTCTGTACTTTAAATTTTCTGATTTCAAGATATTAATCATTTTTTTCACCTCTCACTACATTAAAAAATAACTGTTCAATGTCTTGCTTTTCGTCTATTGTTCCTTGATATTTAAGCTTGCCATTACTTATAATACCTATTGTATCAACAAGCTTTGAAACTTCTGTTAATATATGACTTGACAATATTACTGTAATCCCCATTTTCTGAAAAGACTTTATTAATTCTCGAAGATTCTGTATACCTATAGGATCTAAACCATTGGATGGCTCATCAAGTATTAACAAATCAGGATTTCCTAATAAAGCAATGGCAATACCTAATCTCTGTTTCATGCCTGTAGAAAATTGTGATACGAGTTTTTTGCCTGCATCATTTAAGCCTACAATTTCTAGAACTTCTTTAATCCTCTCATCAGCAATTCCAATTAATCTTGCGTGAACTAAAAGATTCTCATACGCCGTCAAATTCCCATATAGAGCAGGCGACTCAATAAGTGCACCAATTTTATCAAGATGCTCTCTTCGCCACCTCTCTCCAAATACAAATATTTCACCTGATGTTGGATGAAGTAAACCAGTTAACATCTTTAATGTAGTAGATTTACCAGCACCATTAGGTCCAAGAAGTCCGTATATAGATCCTTTAGGAACTTTTAATGAAATGTCATTTACAACTAAGTGTTTCCCATAAGACTTTTTTAAATTTCTCGTTTCAAGTATATATTCCATAATATGCCACCTTTCTTTCATCATTTTGTTCGATGTTTGTATTATAAAATCAAATTATAAAGAATTTATAAAGAAATATTTTCATTTTCCTCTTTGATTAATTAGCAAATAATGTTATAATATTATTAGAAGAAAATTATTATTTATTGATAATGGAGATGATTATATGAATCCTTTAGAGTATGCAATCAAAATGGAACTGGATGGTGCACAGTACTACAATAATCAAGCTGAATTGAATAAAGACAATGAACTTTACAATGTATTTAAAGAGATGGCAAAAGATGAAATGACACATGCAGAAATACTAAAAAACAAAATGAACGAAATTACATTTGAATTAAAAGATGATAGGAATTTAGAAAGGGCTAAAAATATATTTTTCAGCGCAAAAGATTTTAAAAATAACATTAAAGATATACCGGGACAGATTGAAGGATACCGGCTAATTTTAGATAAAGAAAAAGAAAGCATAGATCTCTATAAAAAGTTTTTAAACGACACCAATGATGTAAAAGAAAGTGAAATCTTCAAATACCTTATAAAGCAGGAAGAAGAGCATTATAGTATAATCGAAGACATAATAACATTGTTAAATCATTCTTATGAATGGGTCGAATCCGCCGAATTTGGTATAAGAAAAGAAGAATATTAATACATAAGGACAGGCTTTCACCTGTCCTTTTTATCGCTTTTAATTAGATGTTTCTAAATTTGCAGCCACATCTTGAGAATGCATTTCCCTGTATATCTTAATCCACTTTACCACACAATCGATGCTTATAGCTACAGCTAATAGCAAAATTATTATCGAAAAAACTATTAAAACTGTATTGCCTGATGGCAGGTAGTTTGTCACAATATTTAGATATGCTGCCGTAACTGTCGTAACTATCATGAATGCAAATGGCACTGCTGTTATGGCAACATACTTTGCCTTCCCTCTCTTTAAAAGCATCGTCGTCCCGATTGCTAATGCAATTGATGCCAAAAGCTGATTCGATGTACCAAATAAAGGCCATATGGTAGATATACTGCCATTGTACACCAAATAACCCCACGCAGATGTAAATACAACGCTTGTGATTATGATACCTGGCCACCAATTCTTATTTTTTAATGGCTTGTAGATATATCCACCAGCTTCTTGCAAAACGTACCTTCCGATTCTTGTACCTGCATCGACTGTCGTCAGTATAAACAATGCTTCAAATAGTATTGAGAAATGATACAAATACGACATTAATTCTTTAAAACCTGGTATCGATGAGAAAATGTAAGACATGCCTACGCCTAAAGTAACTGCACCACCAGTCCTTCCTGCCAAAGTTTCTCCCACAGCTTTTGAAAGTGCAGGAAGATCAACAGTATTCATTCCGAGATGGGCAAAGATTTGTGGCGGTACATTTATTGCAAAATAATCACCAGGATGCAAGCTGGTAGCAGCAATAAGCGCCATTATAGATACAAACCCTTCTACAAGCATCGCCCCATATCCTATAGGCAAAATGTCTTTTTCACTTTTAATCATCTTAGGCGTTGTACCTGTAGCTATGAGAGAATGGAATCCTGACAGTGCACCACATGCAATAGTTATAAACACATAAGGCCATACTTTACCGGGTATTATAGGTCCACCACCATGAATGAATTTCGTGGTTAAAGGCATTCTTATCAATGGGTTTACAAATATAACTCCCACAGCTAACAATGTTATAACGCCGATCTTCATATAAGTGCTAAGATAATCCCTCGGTGTCAAAAGCAGCCATACTGGCAAAACTGCAGCCACAAGTCCGTATATAGCTATGATAATCGTCATCTGGTGTTGATTGAATGTAAGATATGGTGCCAATGCTGAATGCTGGATTGCAGGACCGGATACAACTGACAGTATCATTAGCGCCACACCGATTATGGTAGCTTCAGACACTTTATTAGGTCTTATCCATCTCATGTAGATAGCCATAAATAATGCGATAGGTATTGTAGCACCTACGGTAAAAGTTCCCCATGAGCTATTAAAAAGAGAATTCACGACAACGATTGCAAGTCCTGCGACGGTAATAAGCAAGATAAATATCACAGCCATCGTTGCAGCAAACCCTGAAAATTTGCCAACTTCCGCTCTTGCAATTTCTGCCAGTGATTTACCTTCATGACGTACAGATGCAAACAAAATGACCATGTCATGCACTGCGCCTGCCAAAACTGCGCCTATCAATATCCAAAGTGCTCCAGGCAAGTAACCAAATTGTGCAGCAAGAACCGGGCCTACCAATGGACCTGCCCCTGCTATAGCTGCAAAATGATGTCCAAAAAGCACCCATTTATTTGTAGGTACATAGTCGTAACCATTTTCCAACTCATAAGCAGGGGTCTTTTTCGTCTCGTCCAAAACTAAAACTTTTGATGCTATAAATGCGCCGTAAAAACGGTATGCTAATGCAAATATACATGCAGCAGCAATGACTAATACAATAGCACTCATAAATTAAGACCTCCTTATATTTTTGATTCTATAAGGAGTATAAAATAAAGGTAAATAAAATTCATCGATTATTCCATGAAAGTAAACGATAAAGGGATAAAAAGAAATATACGTTATCAAAAAGAAATGTTTACATTTCTAATTTCTGCTAAGGCCTAATATCGCTTTAAGTTCCTTTATCTTATTTTTGCCGACAGAAATTTTAGTTTTTTTATCGTCATTCATTGTAAGCCAATAAGTCCCTTTAAACCACGGCAGTATCTCTGCAACGTTATTCAAATTAACTATGAAGCTTTTTTGCACCCTTAAGAATAATGGCTCTTTAAGTCGGCTCTCTAAATTCTTCATGGTATCGTTGTATTCAAATATGTCGTTTTTGGTTTTTATTAAGACTTTACCTTCCATCGCTTCTGCATACACGATTTCATCAAAATCTATAAGCCTTATCCTGCCAAACTTCTCAACAGGCAACTTATTAAATTGCTTTTCAAAGAATTTCGCCTCGTTGTCTATATAGTTTTTCCATTGATCCGGTTTATCTATCATCCCGGCTATTTTATTGATGGTTTTACTTAATCTGCATGGATTTATGGGTTTTAAAAGATAGTCAACAGCACCAATCTCAAATGCATCTACCGCATAGCTATCGTACGCTGTGACAAATATGACTAATGGCACCTTCTCAAGTGATGATATATTGCTTGCAACATTGATGCCATTTATCTTTGGTATGTCTATATCTAAAAAGACCACATCAGGTTTTAAACTTATAATCTTTTCAAACGCCTCTGTACCGTTTGTAGCTGTCCCTACGACTTCTAAAGTATTCTTATAATCCTCTAAAAGATGTTTTAATCCTTCTATTGCAGGAATTTCATCGTCCACTATTAGAGACCTTAAAACCACCAGAAAATTCCTCCTTTTTCCCATCGTAAAACTTTGGAAAGTCAAATGAAACTTTTGTACCGTATCCTTTTTTGCTATCTATCTTAAAGAAAGCACCTTTATATATGCTTTTAACTCTTTCATACACATTGTGAAGGCCTATACCTGCATTGTTTCCCGACTCACCGTTTAAAATCTTTAAACGCATCTGATTATCCATTCCCTCTCCGTCGTCTTCCACAGAAAACCTGATAAAATCCTTGTTGTTTTTGGCCCTTATTATTACTGTGCCACCATTGTCTTTTGGAAGAATGCCGTGTTTCACAGCATTTTCCACAATAGGCTGTATCAACAAAGCAGGGATGTACATGTTTAGAATATCGCCATCAATATCCTTGACCACATTTATCTTTTCGCCAAAGCGAGCTTTTTCTATAAACAAATAGTCATCGATATTTTCGATTTCCTTGCCTACAGTTATCCATTTCCCCGCATGTCTTAGATTGTTTCTTAAATATTCGCTCAATGTGATAAGAAGCCTACTGGCGCCATCGGGATTATACTGTATAAATGAAATGACAGTATTAAGCGCATTAAACAGGAAATGAGGATTTATCTGTGATTGCAGTGCATTAAACTTCATTTCGTCGGCAATTCTTTTTTGGTTTTCTGCATCAGCGATTTCAAGCTGATTCGAAATCAAATTGCTTAGTCCTTTTGCGACTTCTATATCTGTGCTGTTTACAAACTTATTCTTTCGAAAAATTTTAAGCGCACCTACTAATTCATCGTAACAGTACAATGGTGCTGTCACAGACGATAAAAGGCACAAACCTTTTTTGCTGTTTTCCACATAGACCTTTTTAAACCTAAATGCATTCACTTCAGACTTTTTAAATAGATGACAATTTTCATCCGCTTCATCTAATCCTACAGATGCCAAAATCGTCTTCATATCAGTTATGGCGACAGCATCTACATCAATCGCCTCATATATGATCTCGGAAACAATTTTTGCCGTATCACTATTTAACCCATTTCTAATATACGGTATTGTTTTAGACGTAATATCAAGGATTATCTTGGCTTGCCTTGACTGTATCGTGTCAATCTCGTCAAATACTGATTTGATGATCAGCATAAACACGGCAATCCCAGTTGAATTGACCAATATCATAGGTATGCCAATCACCTTTACCAGCGATAGTGCACTGGCAAAAGGTCTCGATATGGCAAGGATCAATACCATCTGCAATGTTTCACCAATTATGCCTGCTAAAAATGCTATTTTCCAGTCAACCGTATTTTTATAGTATTTCTTTATGATGCCGCCTATAAGTCCTTCCGCCGTTGTCGATATTCCACACGCTAAAGCCGTAAATCCGCCTATTAAAAATCTGTGAAACCCAGCTATAAATCCAACAATAAGCCCGATAAAAGGTCCACCTAAAAGTCCTGCTATCATAGGTCCTACTACCCTCGAATTGGCAATAGCACCATTTATAGGAATGCCTACATACGTTCCTATGATGCCTATTAAGCTGAATATAGTTATCAGTATAGATAGGTCTTTATAACTTACATTATTGCTTATAACCTTCTTAAAGAAGTTTGCTTTTGACAAGATAAAAGCCAAAAGTCCTATCATGCTGAATCTTTCGGCCAACAAAATAAGCAGGTTTAACATGATTTCATCTCCAATTGCGTCTAATTAATTTTTACATCAATATGTTTTTAAAATCTATCTTTAAATCTTCAAATATGCCGACTTTAATAATATCGTCAAAGCTGTATTGCTCTACATCACTGTATTCATCATTCTGATTCATTCTAAAAACTATAATGCTTTTTTTATGTGGATTCACAATCCAGTATTCCTTTACACCTGAGCTTTGATATAAATTCACTTTTACAACGTAATCTCTTGACAAAGAAGATGGTGAGGCTATCTCTATTATCATATCCGGAGCGCCATCACATCCTTTATCATTTAACTTTTTCTCATCGCATACAATAGATATATCAGGTTGTACTCTGCTTACCTTATTATTTTTATCTTTTAGCCGGACGTCAAAGGGCGCAGAATAAACTTTGCATTTTACCCCATTTGAAGCAATATAATTATATATTAAAACTGACAATTGCATTGAAACTTCTTGATGTACCCTTGATGGTGGAGCCATCACATATATCTGTCCATCAATCAATTCAACTCTTTCATCTTCCGGCCAGTTTTCATAATCTTCTTCTGTATAATTATTTTTTATTATTTTACTCATATCTACATCACCTATTTTGATTATATCATAATCATAAATGACGTAATACAAATTTATAATGCCATTACTGCTATATGCTTCCTTGCCACATGCTATATTTTACTCTACTTAAGTCTTCTCCATCTTCAGGCTTCCTAAATACAAATAAATGCTCATGCATTATTAAATAAAAATTATATTTTTCCACCTGACTTTCCCAATATGGTGTTGATTTACAATTATGTTGTACTTTTATAATATCTTCCTTCAATATAAAGCCATTTTTTAGAAAAAGTTGCATCACATAAAAAGCCAGCGGAACATAATGGCCGCTTTTTCTTGTATCGCCTATCAATATCGCACAATACCCATTATTTTTTAAAACCCTGAAAAGCTCTAAAACACCTTTTTCCAACTCATTTAAAAACTTCTTTACTCCTGAAATGTTTGATAAATCACCATCTATATCACCGTTTGAATATTTTATAATATTTAGATATGGAGGATGCGTTACAACTAAATCAATACTGCCGTCATCGATTTTTTTAAGGTCTCTAATATCTCCTACTTCTACAGCAGGTTCAAACTTGTATTTATTTCCTTTAATATCACCAAAATCAATGTTTCGCTTTGCTATTTTCACCGCATCAGGATTGATATCAAAGCCGATACCCTTCCTATTTAGTAGTTTTGCCTCTACCAAAGTAGTACCACTTCCAACCATGGGATCTAAAACAACATCGTTTTCTTTTGAATAGCGAAGTATTACATTTCTTGGAACTTGCGGTGCAAAATTCCCTCTGTATTTTCCATTATGTGTTGCCCAATCTCCTCTTTCTGGGAATGACCAAACAGTTGTTATTTCTTTTTTGAAATTTATATTTTCCATAAAATTTCCTCCAACAATCCTTTCCGAACAAAATATAGATTTAATAGGTAATTAACTCGTTCAAAACCTTTATGCAATTGATTTTTTTGACCTCTCCAGCCAACCCCATCAGTTATCCAGATGAATTCAAAGCCATTTTCTTTCAGCTCATTTTGCCTTTCTATATATGAATCAACTATTTCTTGAGGTTTTGAGCCTGTCCCTGAATAAAAATTGACTTCTACATTTATAACTTTATTTCCATCTTTTATTATGATAAAATCAGCTTTTCTGTTCTTAATTGAAGAATTTACACGTATATTATAATTATTTTCTAAGTACTGAAACTTTTTTTGAAACAATATATCAAAAGAACTTTTTCCCTTAGATGCTATTTTTTCAATCATCGGCTTTAACATCAATTCCATAGCATCTCCACTTCTATTCTTACGTGCATTGGTATCCATGCCAACTTCGACACCTAAGACGTAATCTTGTACACTTCTTGAAGATAATTCAAGGAAAAATCTCTTTAAACCAGTTTTTTCAAAGAACTCAACAATATTTTCAATATCTGTATTTGTCAACGTCTTTTTATTAAATTCATAATGAACTATGTTAAAACGTTCATCATTAAAATCATCAATAACTGTCAGCTTTTGTTCTCGTATTGCTAATAAAATCGGGATAGTAGAAAGAACTTGAGGATAACTTAACAAAATTCTCCTTAAATCGTCATCAAATTGTTTATTTCCTATCAATGTGTTTAGAATATTAAATTCAATCTTATACTTATCAACGTGTCTTTTTACTTTCTCCCAATCCACAAAAAATTTGTAGTTCCTATTTGTATCAACTAATGTATTGTGAAATTCTTCTATGACTTCTTCTAAATTTTCCATTCTTAAAAAATCAAAATAGATTGAATCCATGCTAAGCCCCCTCATTTAATTCCAATTTATTTATAATTTCTAATTATAAGTTCATTAATTGGCCCCCGCCCATTACCTTTGCTATTAATGTATCTTTTGGCACTGACTCTCTCTATAATAAATTCTTCATACAATTTATCAAAAAAATCATCATCTTTATCAATGTTTTTAGGATCTGAATTGCTTAATATTAAATAAGCTCCTTTTTTATCCATCTCTTTAAAGTACTCAGACAACCTAACTTGATCGCCATCATCAAATCCCAATTCATTGTATGATGTAAAATTAGAAGTCGAACTTAGTGGGCGATATGGCGGATCGAGGTATACAAGGCTGCCTTTCTTTATAAACTTTTTCGATTCTTCAAAATCTGCACATATAATCTCCGTATTTATTAATGCTTTATTAACCTCATATAAATTTTCTTTATCACAGATTTTAGGTTTACTATATTTGCCAAATGGTACATTAAAATCTCCATTTTTGTTTAATCTATATAAACCATTAAAACATGTCTTGTTTAAAAAAATCAAGTAAGAAGCTCTTTTTATCCAGTCAGAATTATACATAAAATAATTAAATGTATCTTTTTGAGTGTTATACTCTTCTCTAACATTGTAATAAAATTCTTTTCTTTCCTCATCTGATAATTTTAAATATCTACTTTCGATATCTTCTAATTCGAATATTAAATCTTCTACATTATTTTGTATGGCTTTATATCCTACAATTAACTCTTTATTCGAATCTATCAAAAAAGTTTCTTTTACGTTATAATTATTTTTTAAAAAAAAGAAAAAGGCTCCTCCACCTACAAAGGGTTCAATATAACTTTCTATCTCGTGTTTCTGCATTATTTGTAATGGCAATCTGCTATTTAGCTCATTTAAAAGTTGAGTTTTGCCTCCAGCCCATTTTAAAAAAGGTTTTGCGCTAATTTTTGAGTATTTTTTATCTTCAAAACCATTTATCAAAACTTGCTCATTCATTGTAAAATCCCATCCAATCGTTCATTCTTCATGTCTTCTATATTATATCATAAATCATTTTGTATAAACAATTTTGGTATCCAGTAGCATCTTTCCTCCTACGTAAAAGACGGAAATACGTGGTCCTCGCTGGCTCTACCAGTCAAAAGATACCTCTCAAGTTCTTCGACATTGTACTTTCTCTGTGGATATGAGTTGAAGTAGTTTCGCGGTACTTCATAATCACGTTTCGGCTGTTGTGCGCTTTCTATTTGTGAAAACAGTTCTTTTTCTTTAACGTAGTTTTCCGCCACTTTCTCTAAAAATTTTGCTGGATACTTTATTTCTTTTCCTTTCATCCTAGAAAGGCAGACCTTCACATCGTCGTCACTAAGATCGTATTTGCTTTTAATGGTATTTATCAAGGCGTTCGGTACTGACGTATCGCTTTTAGTCTTATCATTTTTTGATGTGCTTTGCTTCTCTGTTTCAAATTTTTTTGCCGTAGAAAAATCCTCATGATTGATAGATCGATCTATCATATCATTTTTATCAATCCATCTATCTGATTGATATGATTTATATATATTATTACTCATTGTATATATGTCATCACTTTTTGAAACTGGTGATTTTTCAATGATTTCAGAAAATGATGATCCACTCGCACGTTTACTAAACTGTGATGTGGTTTCACTTTCTGAAAGCCCATTTAAATTAAGTGATTTAAGCCAATCCTCGTATGTAAAATATTGGCATGTTTCTTTGTCATAAGCATACGTCACATTTTTGTCACTTTCATTTTTTGAAATCATGTAGTACTTTTTTATCCTGCCTAAGTCTGTGTTGTCAATAAAGCATATTAGAAGCTTTTTGTCGATCAACTTCTTTATTGATTCAGAAATCGCGCCGGCTGACAGTCCTGTACCACTGTCTAACCTCTTTTTAGCGCCGTCAAGTTTGCCATTCTGGAATTCATCTGTTGTAATGTGGGCCGGAGCTTTATCAGCATGTTTTAATAAAAACAGCAAAAGTTTTATCTCGCTTCCAGAAAGGCTATCTAAATTTTCGTATATATAATCTATCCCTAACATCCATATCCTCTCCCTATATTTTATTTTCGGTTTCATTTATAATATAGGGAAAGTTTAAAAATCTTATATGCGTTTTAAAAATTTTTTTGGCTTACGATTTTTTTGATATAGACTGATTCATATTCGTCTTCCAAAATGTCCATGATTATCTCATCATACCTTTCACCTGCAATTTTTTTCGCTCCTCTTATCCTTCCTGCCTCCTTGAAGCCAACTTTTTTGTAGCAAGATATGGCCAGTTTATTGTAAGAGTAAACTCTTAAATAAATATTGTGCATATTGAGGATATTGAATCCAAAATCAAGTGCCAGTTTAAGCGCATCTTGACCATAACCTTTGCTCCAATATTCTTTATTGCCAATAAATAATCCTACTTCAGCAACTCCATTTATATAATCTATTTTAGGAAATCCGATATTGCCTATAAGCTCATCTCGCTTAGTATCTACTATGGCAAAATTGTAATCTTTAGAAAGGCCTTCCACGAGTTCTTTTTCTCTTTCTTTAGTAACGATCTGTGATGCGAAAATCATTCCCGCTGCAACTTCCATGTCATTAATCCACTCTACATATTTCTCGTAGTCATCCACATTCATCGGCGATAGATAACATTTTTCTCCTATTAATTTCTTATAATACAATTTCATCTCACCTCACATTAAATGTTAAAACAATTTTATTCCTGTAGGTTAAACGTGTCAAGAAATTTACTTTCATCAAACCCGCATAAATTATATTTAAGATTTAAAACTAATAGTGACACTTGTATGAATGTGGGGATGTTATGTATGAAAAGCGTAACGATTAAGGAACTTTTTTCAACCATGTTTTTATTTGAAATAGGAAATACTATTTTATTTGCACATGGAATATCAGCAAAGCAAGATTCATGGATAGCGGTTTTGCTGGCAATGATCTCAGCCATACCGCTTTTGTATTTGTATATCTTTTTATACAACACATACAAGGTCAATCTAACTGAAATATTGAAAATAAGCTTTGGAAAGATCATTGGAAAAATGATATCAATAATCTACATGTTTTACTTTTTTTACATGGCGGCTCGCGTTACGAGGGATTATTTAGAGCTAAGCACAGGCAGTATTTTTCCTTTATCACCTATTAAATTTATAGCTATATTCTTGATAATTGTAACAATATATTTTTTGTTGTTTGACATAAGCGTAACATTAAAAGTAGCCAGCATGTTGCTGCCTTTTTTTCTATCCTTAGTATCAGTGGTTTTTATCTTTGCTTTTACCATACCAGGTTATAGCTTCAGTAAGATCTTTCCGGTATTTGCAGGTGGAATAATGCCTATATTAAAAGCAGCATACCCACGTATACTTACTTTTCCTTTTGGCGAGATGTTCGTCTTTATGATGGTATTTCCAGAATTAAAATGCGAGAAAGATTTATTCAAGTACTCTTCTCTTGTTTATTTGATTACTGGAATTTTACTTGCATTCAATGATATAAACATGATATCTGCGATAGGCGTCAAAGAAGCATCCAGAGTAAATTTCCCATTTTACACTGTAACGCGACTTATTACATTAGGCTTTTTTAGAAATTTGGATTCTTTATACATAGCCCTTATGATAATAGGCAATTTAATCAAGATAATCATTTTTGCCTTTGCCGGTTTAAAAGCATGTCAATCCGTTTTTGAGATTAAAGAATATAAATTTTTGCTTATACCCATTGGTGCAATCATATATGCCTTGTCAATTGTCACAGCAGAATCGTATTTTGTTCAAGTACCCATAGAGCTACCTATAATGGCCCTTTACGTTCATATTCCATTGCAAATAATAATACCTATTCTTTTATTGATAATTTATTTTCTAAAAAGGCATAAACTTCATTCTTAACTTGATTTTGCCACCTTTATGTTATATCATAGCCTTAAGGGGTGGTGTAAATGATTAAACGAGTTTTAGGAAATACCGGCGAAGAACTTTCAATAATAGGATTTGGCGGTATACTGGTCATGAATATGGAGCAAAGCAAATCTAATGACTTGGTATCTTACGCTATAGATCAAGGAATAAACTACTTTGATGTGTCACCAAGCTATGGCGATGCAGAGATTAAACTTGGAAATGCTTTGGTCGGCAAAAGAGAAAAAATATTTTTGGCATGTAAAACCGACGGACGCACAGAAGAAAGTACTTTAAAGGAAATGACAGAATCTTTTAAAAGGCTAAAAACTGACTATTTTGATTTATATCAATTGCATGAAATGAAGACAGAAGATGATTACAATAAAGCTATAAGTCCTGGAGGAGTATTAGAGCTTTTAGACAAAGCTAAAAAAGATGGAAAGATAAGATATACAGGATTTTCTGCACATTCTGTCGATATTGCTTTAAAGCTTATGGATGCCTTTGACTTCGATGCAATATTGTTTCCTGTGAATTTCGTGAATTATTTTAATGGCAACTTTGGACCTCAAGTTATTGAAAAAGCAATTTCAAAAAATATAGGCAGGCTTGCCATAAAAGCAATGGCATTTACGACAAAATCTCAATACGATACATCACATCCAAAAACATGGTATATGCCAATTGAGGATAAAGAAATCGCAAAATTAGCATTGAGATTTACATTGTCACAGCCAATAACCGCTGCTATACCTCCTGGCGATGAATCGTATTTCCCATTGGCACTGGAAGTGGCAGAAAGCTTTAGAGAAATCACAGATGATGAAATCAATCATCTAAAAGAAATCGCTAAAGGCGTTACACCTATATTTCATGCATAAAGACAATACCTCCAACCACACATTGCTGCCAAGGGTGGTTGGAGGTTTATTCTACAAATTAGATTAATCTTTTTTTAATAAGTTTAACGTCTCTTTTGCAAGATCTGAAATCTTAACCAAATTATACTTGTATACTCCTGTCATAGCAGTATCGCATATAGGTTGTATAAATTTAGCAGGCAATTTTTTTGCACCAATCATGAGCCCAACAATTGAACCTACTGTAGCAGCATTGCAGTCTGTATCTAATCCACTCATTACAGCTAAGCATATTGATTTTCCAAAATCTTTATTACCATAAATTAACGATAAAGCAACTATACAAGCATTATTTATTGTATGGACAACATTATAATGACCATATTTCTCATATATTTTATTAAGACATTTTTCCCAATCAGGCTCAATTTTGCTCCAATTTATCACATCCTGTATTGCTGCTTTAAGTCTACTCTCTTTTGGAATTACAGAAAGTCCCATATTAATAACATCTATAGGATTGTCAAATAGATATGCGGAAGCTAACATTGCAGATATAAACATTTCACCATAAATTCCATTTTTTATATGAGATATAGAAGCATCGCGATATGCATATTCTGCCGCTCTCCACGGATCTCCTGGATTAATATACCCCCAGAGATCCCCCCTAATCATGGCACCAATCCATTCTCTATATGGATTCCTATATATTGCAGATTTTGGTGGCATAATAAGTTGACATAAATTTGAATATGCAACTCGTTCGGCGGTACAAGTATGTAAAATAGGAAGATTATTTAACCACGCTTCAGCAACATCTTCAGAAGTAAAACTTTCCCCATATTTTTTGGCGATTTCAAGGCATAACACTGTATAATTAATATCATCATCTTCTGGACTATGTCCTTCATTATAACTATACTTTTTTAAATTATTATCAAGGCTAAATTTTTTATAAATTTTATCATCCAAATTAAAATCTATGTATTCATTTAACGGCCACTTTCCAATCTCTATCAAAAAAGCCTTAATGCTATTTTTGCCCATAGTCATACTGTATGACTCTAATGGCTGTCCTAACCAATTCCCTGCTATTCTTCCTAACCATGCACCATAAATTTTATCATACATAATCTCATCATCAATAAAAATGTCCATTTTGGGAAATTCTGAAATATTGTTTTTTATCTCTTCTAATGTATTTGGTTCACCAAATGGGAAATCATCTTTTACTGGTAAATTATTTAATTCATCAAGGAGCGCACCTGAATATTTTTCTCTATTTTCATATGATTCATTCTCAATAGATTTTACTTTTTCATCATAATCTTTTATATCCTTTCCTTCTTCCTTAGCTTGAATTAATTCCAATTGCACTCTCTCCCAGTTTGTCAAATACCATGTCTGCATACTACACACCTCTATATTCTTTTATAAATTTGTTAACTTCATCTCTATCAGGAATTGACACTTGCGCGCCTTCCCTTGTCACCGTTATTGCAGATGCATATGTTGCATAAATAATCGATTCATCAATGCTTTTATTCTCACTAAGCAATGTTGCTAATGCACCTATAAAAGTGTCTCCTGCAGCGGTTGTATCAACTGCATGAACTTTAACTGAAGGATAATATTTTGTAATCTCATTATTCATTAAGAAAGAGCCTTTTTCGCCAAGAGTTGTAATAACATTTTTTACACCTTTATTTAATAAGAATCTTGATGCTTCTATTAAAGATTCTTTATCAGTAATTGTTTTTCTTGTTAAAAGAGATAGTTCCGTTTCATTAGGTACAATTAAATAAATATAATGATATATGTTTTCAGATAAAGTAATGGCTGGCGCTGGATTTAATATTACTTTTATACCTCTTTTATAACAATATTTTGCAACATATTCAACCGTGGCAATGGGTATTTCAAGCTGCAGAATACAATAATTTGCATCATCAAACAAATACTCATATTTTTTAATTTGTGAAATTGACAAACGATTATTGGCACCTTGCAATATAATAATATTGTTTTCTCCTTTATCACTTACATTTATATATGCTGAACCAGTTTGTGCACAATCATCTAAAACAATACCTTCAACATTGACTCCATATTTTTTTAAGTCATTATATAATATTTTGCCATTCTCATCATTACCAGCACGTCCAATCATACAAACATTTCCGCCTAGTTTAGCCGATGCTACTGCTTGGTTTGCTCCCTTCCCCCCTCCGCTTTTTTTATATGCTTTTGCAATTATTGTTTCTCCGATAGATGGAATATGATCAACTCTTAAGATTATATCCATATTTATACTTCCTACAACTATAACTTTACTCATACTTCCTCCGTCCTAATTCATCAATTACGTTAACATAAAAATCATATATATCCTTATCCAAATATTTATTTTCAATTTTTCTACTTTCATCTAGCAATTCTTCCAAAACATCAATATTTTCTTTACCTTTTAATACGTTTATAGCTATTCTTCCTATTTTACCATCTATTTTTATCCTGTTATACCACGGTCTAATATCTTGCAAGAATCTCTTATTGTCAACGAATTTTTCTAAATTATCCGGCAATTCATAAATTGATTCAAATATCTTATCAAGTTCTTCCAAAATGATATTATCTTTTGTTAGTTGATATTCTTCTATCAACTTACTTACGCGAGTCTTAAGAGGCCACATTGGAGGATTTTCAGCATTTTCACATAAAAATTTGACATATTCCCAGCCATCTTTGCCTATCTCTTTATAAGCTTTTTCTAAAGCTATATATGGGTTATATGCTTCTGGATTCCACATATAATATGAATAAGTAATAAGTGATATCTTAGACGCTTCGGCTTGGTTCATTGGATTTGATAATATATACCTACAATTATGTTTATATAATTTACGGCTTCTATTTATTACTGCACCTAAATATAAATTATCTTTGGAATAATCATTTACAGGATAATTATCCCATAATACAAGCTCATGCTTATATATGTTAGATATATTATCAGCATCAGAATTAGTAATTGTTGGCGCAGTTACACCTATTCCTGTCCAAAAAACTAATATATTTTTATCAAGTTTTTCCCTAAGGCTTCTTCTGTAATCGGAATCTTCTTCCTGATGATACTCTGTCGGGCACATTATAAATTCAATATCATTGTATTTGCCTTTTAGATAGGAAAAAACTTTATTGCACAAAAATGCATGTGCGTTTCCTGGTACCAAAAATTCTTTAATGTCATCTTCATATTTTAACTCATAGTCTATATCATCCAATAACAAAGCAAATTTCCTCACGCCTTTATTTGCAATAATATCGTATTTTTCACATAAAAGATTAAAATCATAGTCATCTGTATACTTTATAGAGTTTCCAGGACTAATAGAAAACACAAAATCAACGTTTTTTTCATTGCACTTATTTATTAGAACATCCAACTTATTAAGTAAATCTAGTGGATATGGCTCTCTCCATTTTTCTCTGTGATATGGATCATCTTTTGGCGCATAAAAATATGTATTCATTTTATGTCTTCTCAAAAATGATATCATATCAAGCCTATCCTCAAAGCTCCATGGTTCGCCATAAAATCCTTCTATTATTCCTCTCATTTTGAATGAAGGCCAATCGATTATTTCCACCTCAGGTACAATGACATAATCGCCTTTCTTCTTGAAGAAATTAAAGATAGTATCAATTGCATACTGGTAACCCCTATCATCGCTAAATTCAACTAATATATCATCTTTTATATTTATTCTATATCCTTCACTTGGTATTTTCTCATTTTTATATGTCTTTAGTTCTAAATCGCCATCCATTCTAACTATTTTTATGAATTCAGGTAAATCAAAATTATCAATTTTTTCTTTAATTGTAATATTTACTGCCTTTTTATATATCTTCTTATCACCTGCAAAAAATATTTCTTTAGGATCTGGTACAACATCAATCATTCTTATCCTCCAATCTTTATCCCTACTTCAAACATCCTATTCCAAGGCATATAAACATCAAAATTGTAATGAAAATCATTTAAATTTTTTTCACTAAATTCATAAAGGTTCTTTTTAACAATATCAGCTATTAATTTCCCTTTATCCTTTAGAGTAAAATAATTAAGTCCATAAGTGCCTAATAAGTCTGTTACAGAAGATCTTACAAAATGTTGATATCCCCAATCTTCAAGATATCTAAGATATAAAAATTTTTCTGAAGCAATCAATTGGTCATGTGAAAATATATTTTTGCTAAAATAATAAGACGAAATCATACTATGCGATATAACTGTGCCTAAGGTGTTTGAAGATGTATTCCATCCGCCATAAGAAAGAAGTTTTTTCAGTAAATTATACTTCTTAATTAATTGCATTAACTGATTATCAGAACCATTTGGCATCGCAACATCCGCCACAGAGCATAGATTACCTTTACTGATATAATAATTGATGGCTTCTACAAATTCATTTAAATTTCTTTCTGGATCAATAATATCAATTTTGCTTAATATGGAATCCCAGCTTTCAGATAGTTTTAGTGTAAGTTTCGATGGCGGATTAACCATCAAAATGAAATCAGCATCAGAGCTATTATCTATTATTATCCCTCCAGCCGAAATAATATGGTATTTAACTGTCTCATTAAGACTTCTATCTTCATATCTCGGTATTAATGTAGAACCTATTTCAGATGAATATCTTATAAAAACTGTTGGTTGTCTATCCTTCAGTTCATTAAAAACTCTCGCCATCAGTGTGCACCCTACTTCATCTGCACCCGGATATGAATATATCCTATCTGTCAAATCTAAGTCACTTATATATTTCATAATCTTTCTGCGCTCTCTTGCAGAAAACCCATACTTCGAACAATCATCCATTGGAATAATCAAAAAATCAATAATCCCCTCTTTTACAAAATCAACCACTTTCAAATTTACTAGATGATTTACACGCCTTCTGTTTAAAAAATCATTTAATACATCCATAGGAATTTGATTTTTAATTTTATTATATTCACTTATATCTTTATCCTCTGCAATATTAAGTTCTAATTTGTCAGATAAGACCCCATATTGAAATACTTTTTCACCATAATCCTCATAATAATCTGGTTCTTCGTCAGAACTATTATATGATGGTGATCTCATAATAAGATTAAATCCATAAACTCTTAAGTTTCTATTCATAGTTTTTAACTCTTTGATTAATTCAAGCCTCTTAATGCATTCATCAAAAGTCATTTTATGAAGTCTGGATGGAACAATTCCTCCATATAATAACATATCAACTGAAACCACAAGATGACTTACATTGTTTATGTTATCTATCATCCAGTCTTTAAGTTTATCTACATCTGCTGCACTTTTTTTATTACCAAGTATATCTAATGGAGGTTCAATCATTTCTATATCGCTTATATCCATTATCATTTTAGGATAAATATAATTGCAAGGCCTTTCATCAAGCGGAATATACATTACTTTTTTATTCATTTATTATCCTCCAGTTCTTTAAATCCACTTTTATAAAATTTATATGGCCTAAATCCAAATTGTCCATAAAACTCTTTAAGAATTGTCCAATCTATAACAACATTTCTCGTCCCCCTCTTTTTTAATAGATTAAGCGATTCCAGTAATAATTTATTTCCTAGTTTTTTACCTCTATAATCTATATCAATGCCTATCGGTCCAAGCGATCCATTTCCAATTGCATCCAAATTAATCTTACAAAATCCTATTACACTTTTGTCACACCACATTAATATTATATTTCGGAAATCACCATTATTTTCGATATAATTATTGATTTCATGCTTCCATCTGCCAGGAAAATTCTTGTCAAAAAATTTATTAAGAAGATCAATATCACTTAATCGAAATTCTTTTACTATATAACTGCTATCCATATTTATTTTAACATTAAGTTTACCAAAATCTAATTTCGAAACATCCGCCATTAAATCATAGTGCGGTTCATTTAACTGAAAGCCCAAATCTATAAAAAATTCCTCTACTTCATGAGACGGTTCGGGAATACCAGAAAAGAAATTATTTATATCGCCGCCAAGTAAGATTCTTCTAACTCCCAAATTTATAAGCTTTTTTTCTGAAAGTTTATAAAGTGATGTTCCATAACCATGACATCTAAATTTTTTGTCAACCAGCAATATATTCAACCATGCACAATTTTTATACTCTTCAATATTTCTGTTATTTAATTTTACTATTACGAGCCCAACAACTTTATTGTCAATTTTTAAAATAAATGAACCATCATTATAAAAATCAACATCATCAAAGACATTTTTTATAAATCTGTTTCTATCTATATGATATTTTTCATCAAAATTATATTTCCATAATTTTATTATCCCATCAACATCTTGTTTAGTTATATTTTCAAACATATTATATTACCTCTCGAAATCGAAATTATATATCATAACCATAATCACGCATAATTTTTCTAATTTCACACCCTTCTATATTGCTGACCTTTATGCCTTTCTGAATACTATATGCAGCAGCAATACCTGCTGCTTCACCTGTTGCTCTACACGTTGGCTGTATTCTTATTGATGATTGCGCTATGAAAGTTGAAGATATACATCTTCCAGCAACTAATAATCCTTCTATATTTAGTGGAACCAAGCATCTAAATGGTATTTCAAAATATTCATTATTTCTTATAGGCAGAATCTTAAGTTCGGTTTTCATACCATGCACATCGACTGGATACGCCGTTTTCGCAATTGCATCATCGAATTTTGATCTATTATTATAGTCATCAATGTTTAAAATATACTTCCCTTTTATTCTTCTTGATTCTCTAATCCCAATCATAGGAGCAACAGATAATATATAACTTTCTTCAAAGCCTGGTATATATTTTTTTAAAAACTTATAAAGTCTTTGTATCATTTCTCTGCCTTTTTGATATGAATAAGATATTTCTTTTGCATTAAGAGCATCATTTATAGACGGTATCTCTGGACAATTAAATGACATTACACCTGGCATTCCTGGTATCGAAAACGCTTGAAAATAAACTCCATCTTCATAATTAATAACCTCGTCGTCAAGACCTTTTTTAAAGATACTTTCAAGTGGAAAAGCACTATTCCATACCATTGCAGTTTCAACAAGTGGGTAGTCCAAGCCCCAATTTTGGCCAAGATCTTTAAGAAATGATTGTAATTTTATAATGTCAATATTTCCAACCATAAATCTTAAAGAAATTGCCTGATTCTTGCCTGTTCTCTCATCGCCAATAAAGCATGGTACTCCCGCAGAAAACGCTACGTCAGCATCACCAGTACAGTCAATAACAACCTTTCCAAAAATCGCACTTATCCCTGATTTATTATGGACTAACACGCCTTTTATCGTATAGTCTTCTACTATATTATCTAAAAATAAAGTATCAAACAAAATTGAACCATTATACTCTAACAACATTTCCTCAAGAACAAATTTCATCATTTCCGGATTAAACCATCCGTCGTTTCCACTTGAATCTTTTGCACCATATCCATAATTTATAAGTCGCTTACGAATTTCTTTATCTATAGATGAAGCCGGGTTACCACTTATATTAATATGCATCATTGGTGTAACCTGAGCGGCAGTTGATGATCCACCAAGGAATCCATATTTTTCTATTATTAATGTCTTGGCTCCTTCTCTAGCAGATGCAATTGCAGCAATAGATCCTGCTGTACCCCCTCCAACAATTATGACATCATATTTATCATCTGAAATCGGTATTTTATTATTTTTATATATATAATAATCCATAATAACACACCCTTAATCGATTAGTAGTCTCCACCAATTATAATCTTCAATATAGCTTAGATCAAACAACATACAGCCTTGTGATTTCTTAAAACACATATTAACTGCTTTTTTAAAATTCTCTGGATTACCTTCATACTGTTTCACAAAAAGACTTCCAATGATAGGTACAACATTCATCGTTACTTTATTTGCCATTATGCCAGAACCTTCCACGCTATACCAATATGCAGGTTTCCCATTTTTAATCGCCTCATCTATTGTTACATCAGGATAATAAAAACCTGACATCAATTTATCAAGATATTCAGCATAACCAGTTTTGGAATACTCTTTCCCTACCCAAGGATATTCTTCTAGTATATACTTTTCACTAGCCCAATTTGCTCCAACCTGATAATAAATTGGATACCACGATCCTGCATAATCTATAAATTCAATTTTTTTGTTTGATTTGTTTATTGCCTCTCTGACTTTTATAATAAATTTTTTGATGATTGATGCCTTAAAAGTTATCCAATCTCCAAAAAGATCACCATAGATAACTTGTTTATCATCATTATCATTTATTTTAAGTTCATAAATATCTGTAGGCCAATTGTACACTTTCTTTCCTATAAACTCCTCAAATTTATCTTTAGTATATTCACTAAAATCTGCCGCAAGTCCTATGAATCTGACTCTGTCGAGCACAATACCATCAATATCATAATTATTAATCAATTCATTTATCACGCTTACTTCATACTGTTGTACATCTTCTCTTACGGGATTGACAAAAACGTCAGAAAAGTCGTCAATAGAATCAAACGTTTTTAATTCATCTATATCCGTAATTGGTTTTATAGACGATTTACCTTCATTATTGATTCCATATAGATATGTTTGCCAATATGGGTGTTCATAGCCTTTTGACAAATTGTTTTTATTTTTCCTATTTCCTTCCGAGAAGACATCAACAGCGGCATATATCCTTAAATTTCTATCATGTGCTTGTTTTATATATAGTTCAAGATAATCTTTATCCTTTTCAAATTCCGAATCATAACAACTATAATGTGGTACTATTTCACTTTTGTATATACAAAAACTTGTTGGATCTTTAACGCTTAGTACAATAGAACCAATTCCATATTTAACACATTTATCAAGTATTTTTTCGAAGTATTTATTATCGAGAATTATATTCTTGTTAGCATGAATTTCTATCCATAGATAATAATCTTTATCCAAACTTACTCCTCCTAACCTTTTATAGCACCTGCAACAGCATTAATGAAATATTTTTGGAAAGCTAGAAATACTATTATAACTGGAATTATGGATAATACTGTTCCTGCAGCTACATAGCCAAATTTATAATTAAACTGGCCAGATAAATATTTTAGAGCCGTTGCTAAAGGATATTTATTCGGATCTTGTAACACAACTATAGGCCACAAAAATGAATTCCATAGACCTATAAAGTCAAATATTACAATCGTAGAAATTGCTGGCATAACTTCCGGAAGCATAATTTTATACCATATCTTAAATTCCGATGCACCATCTATTTTAGCAGCATCAATTAATTCTCTAGGTACAGTTAGATAAGATTGCCTTAAAAGTATTATGCTAAAAACAGATACCGCACCTGGGATAATAACACCAGTTAAAGTATCAAGTAAGCCCATTTTTGATATAGTCAAGTAGTTAACAATTAGCCCTGCAGCAGCCGGCAAAATCATGGTACTAATTAATGCAGAGAATATTAAATTTTTGCCATAAAAATCCATACAAGCCAAAGGATATGCCGCAAGTGAAGCTAGTACAACATCAAGCACTATTCCTGAAACTGTTATTATTACTGTGTTCAAAATATATTTAGGTATTGATATAAAATTAATCACGCCTATATAATTAGCCAATGTAAATGGATGTGGAATTAAATCCATTGTATAAATATTTTGACCCGTTTTAAATGATGAAGATACAAGCCAAATAAACGGTCCTGCTAAAAATATTGCTATTATTATCAATATTAAGTAAGTTATTGTTAATGAAAATATCTTTTTTATAGCTTTTACTTTTTTGTAATTTACAGATTTATTGTTTAAAGTTTCCATATTAATAATAGCTCATTCCTCCTTTTCTACCGCCATATATGAATACTAATATACTCAACGCTGTCGTCAAAATAGCAACTAACAAGCCTATCGCCGACGCATAGCCAAAGTTAAAATCCGTAAATGCTTTCTGGAATTGATAAACACTTGTTACCATAGTTGCGTCTCCCGGGCCACCATTTGTTAAAACATATACAACATCAAATACTCTGACTGCAGATAAAATACTCATAAATGTGCATAGCCATATATATGGTTTTAATAGCGGAATAGTAATTTTGTATAACGCTTGAGTTCTTGTGGCTCCATCAACATAAGCTGATTCTTCCAATTCTTTAGGAATTGATTGAAGTCCTGCTAGGTATATCATCATATAATATCCAAGCCCTTGCCACATAGTAATAAACATCAACGATAATAGTGCAAATCTCGGATCATTTAAAAAAGATATTGGTTTACTGAAAATACCATGTTTAATCATAAATGTATTAAGTAACCCCTGTGGATCAAAAATCCATCCCCATGTTATTGAAACAGCAACCATAGAAGTAACAACAGGTATATAGTATAAAACTCTAAAAAATGATATACCTTTTATCTTTCTATTTACAAATATAGCTAACAAAATTGACAATAGTTGAAGTGGTGGAACAACTCCAACAAATAATATTGAATTTTCTACTGAAACCCAAAATTCATGGTCATGTAAAGCTCTTGAAAAATTGGCCAATCCAACAAATTTTGATTGTCCAATGACAGAATAGTCATAAAAGGCCAATGGTATACTTGCCACAATCGGATAAAAAACGAAAATTATAAGAAAAATCATAGCCGGCAGAATAAACAAATAAGCTATCAATGATTTTTTTAACTTATTCTCCATTTCTAAAACCCCTTAAGGAGCAAGGCTTTTTAGGCCTTGCTCAAAATTATTACTACTATTGCTGACCTGATAACATTTGATTTACATTTTTTTCAGCATCATCAAGTGCTTGTTTGGGCGTCTTTTGTCCATGGAATACTTCATCAGTTTCTTTGATTAATTCCGACGTTATGTCGCCACTATTAGGCACACCTAAGGTTTTGTCAGTTGATTTGTTTAGAAAATCTGCCGCAATAGATATCGCTTTGCCTTCTAGAGTTGATGTATCAGATTTGAAATAAGAATCTTGTGATGCTTTGATTGTCGACGGGAAAACTTTTGCTTCCTTTGCAAATTCAAGCTGATTTTCATCATTAGTTACGAAGTTTGCAAAATCAATCGCCTCTTTATGATGTTGGCTTTTTTGCATTACTACTAAATCCATTATTGGATTGTCTATAACACCACTTTTACCTACCAATGGCTGCGTTACATCTGTATTTTTGTAAATATCCGGTGCCTCATCTTTTATACGGGATAAAGATTGTGCTCCAGAGTTTATAAGACCAAGTTTCCCAGTTGAATAAAGTTGCAGCATTTTTGTCCAGTTACCTTCCGCATCTAACGGGAATATATCATTTTGATAGTATTCTTTAAATTTCTCTAACAATGCTAATGTATCAGGCGTATTAAATGCGGCTTTTGTCTTATCTTCATTGAGAATGCTTATATCATAACCCCAATATGCCTCATTGTGGAAATAATCTGGAACATATAGATAGGCTCCAGTCTTATCCTTAAATTCTTTCGCCATTTGAAAGACATCATCATACGTCTTTGGTGGATTCATTCCTGCCTTTTCAAACAGCGCTTTATTATAAATCATAACTGAAGGAGCACCATACCATGGAAAAGCATATATACCATCTTTTATTTTCGTTGACTCCCATAATGTTTTTATATATATACCCTTTTGTTCATCCGTTGCTTCTTTATTTAAATCAACCAAAGCTCCTTTTGCCGCTAACTGCAATGCCATATCTGTGTTTAAGTTAACAACATCTGGTACATCATTACCTGCAGTTGATGCAACTAACTTATTTTGAATTGCGTCATATGGTAAATCTGTCCATTTAATCTCTACATTAGGATGAAGTTTTTTATACTTAGCGAATAAATCATTAAAGTAATTATCAAACTTTGGTCTTAATGAAATTGTCCAAAATTGCAATGTTATTTTTTCAGCAGTATTATTAGAAGTCTTAGCGTTATTGGAATTGGACTTTGAAGAATTGTTTCCACATGCAGTAAATGCTGTTATAATCATCACTAACACCAGCAACATACTTACTGTTTTCAACGTCTTGCTCTTAATCATTTAAACAACCCCCTCATTTAAAATTAATTTTGCAGCACCATATACTGTCGAAAATTTATTAAGTCCTGCAATAGAAATATTTAAATCACATTTTATTTGTGATTTTAAATATTCCCACCACAGATCTTTTGAATTTGTCACACCACCTCCAAGAATTATTATTTCGGGATCAATAAAATTTCTTATGTTAAAAATTAATAATGAGAGCGATTTTACAAATTCATCCACAACTAACTTTGATATTTTATCGTTTTTCATATACAAATCGAAAACATCTTTCGCACTATTCACCAAATTAGAACCCACTATTTCATTGTACCTTTTATATATTGCAGTACCCGATATATATTGTTCAACGCAACCATTTTGCCCACAGTTGCATTTTTTGCCATCAGGATACAAAATAGTATGGCCAATTTCCGCTGCGCTAAAATGACTTCCTCTTATCAATTTACCATCTAAAATTATTGCACCCCCAACACCTGTCCCTAAAGTTATCATTAAAACGTCTTTAAAATTTTTAGCAGAGCCCAGCCAATTTTCACCGACAATTGCTGCATTAACATCATTTTCAACTATTGTCTTTGTCCTATATTTTTGAGAAATAATTTCTTTTAAATTTATGCCAGTCCAACCTGGTAAATTATCTGTAGCATAAATAACTTCGCCTGTATAAAAATTAATTCTACCGGCCGAACCAATACCAATTCCTTCTATATCAGTATCAAATAAATCATCTAATACACCGAATAATTTTTTCAATATGTGATCTCTGCCTAAATTAGCATCTGTTGAAGTCTCTTTAAATTTAATCAAGTCTCCATTAAAACCAATAACTCCACCTAAAATTTTTGTACCACCAATATCTATACCAACAACTTTTTTCATTTCATAAACACCTTAATCAATACAATTTATCTAAAACCGCCTTAGCAGTTTTGTTTAGATTTTGAACTGCTTTATCCTTCATTTTCACTGCTATACAAGTATATAAAATATCAAGTATATGAAGCTGAGCTATTTTAGAAGTTAAAGCACCACTTCTTAATGGCGTTTCTTTTGCAGATGTCAACAATACTATATCCGCTACTGCAGTAATAGGCGATCTTGCATAATTTGTAATACAAATAACTTTTGCTCCAGCTTCTTTAGCTAACCTACATGCCTCTACAGTATCTTTTGTACTGCCTGAAAAAGATATTCCAATTGCCACATCACCTTCCTTAAGGTTAACCGCTGATATGGCCTGTATATGTGGATCTAAATTAGCATCAACGTTTAAACCAAGCCTCATAAATTTGTACTTTGCATCAAGTACAGTATAGCCAGATGCACCAACACCGTATATTTCTATCTTGTTTGCTTTTATGATTTCTTCGACGGCTTTCTCAAGTTCATTGATTGATAACATTTTTGTAGTATTTGAAATAGCCAATGTATTTTCAGTAGTTATTTTTTGCAAAAGTACATCAATTGTGTCACTAAAAGTTATATTCTCGTGTATACTTGTTTCCGGACTCGTTGTTTCTTTCGCAATATTTAATTTAAAATCTTGGAATCCAGTTAATCCAATATGTCTGCAAAACCTTATTATTGTTGTTTCTCCTACATTAATTTTTTCTGCAAGTTCTGTTATTGAAGAATAAAGTACTTCTTCTGAGTTCTCAAGAACATAGTCAGCTACTCTTTTTTCTGCATTTGTCAATGAATTATATACACTTCTAATTTTTAATACAACGCTATTTTGATCCTGCATATTTTACCGCCTTTCTTATTGATTCAGCAAAATGCTTTGTTATCTCTTGAGGTCTTGTTATAGCTGTTCCAACAACAACTGCATAAGCTCCAAGCTCTAATGCTTTAATAGCTTCTTCTGGAGTCCATATTCTTCCTTCAGCGATAAGTGGAATCTTCAATACTTTTGACAATCTTTCAATTAATTCAAAGTCTGGTCCATCGATCTTAGGACTATAATCCGTATAACCGGAAAGTGTTGTTGATACAATATCAAATCCGACTTTCTCAGCTTCAATTCCTTCGTTATAAGTAGATATATCAGCCATTACCAAAATATTCGGATATAATTTTTTTATCTCTCTCAATAGATCTTTTGTTGAAATATCTCCTGGCTTAATCAACTTAGTAGCATCAATCGCAACAATATCCGCACCAGCTTTAACAACAGCACTTACCTCTTCTATAGTAGGTGTTATATATGGCTTGTATCCTTCATAATTTTTTTTAATAAGACCTATAATAGGTAGTTTCACTTCTCTTCTTATAGCCTTTATATCTTCATAGCCATTGGCCCTTATAGCCACAGCTCCTCCCATTTCTGCAGCTTTAGCCATTTTTGCCATTACTAAAGGGCTGTGAAGTGGTTCATCACTAAGTGCTTGACATGAAACTATTAGTCCATTTTTTATATCATCTAATACCTTCATTGGCATCTCCTCTTTTCTTTTTGTTATATAAATATATTCGACATTAATTAAAAAATTCCTTCTTTATTTTAATAAAAAAAGAAAAATTTTTTTGTAAAATTTAGTTAATAATTTGAGTTTCTTTCCTATATGCAATGAACTTATTTTTTATCAAAATAAAAGTCCTATCGTAATGATAGGACCGTAATTTTTTATTCCTTCACGGATATATATACCAAATCCCAGATATAAAGCTCTGGTATTATAAATCTTATGGCCTTTCCTTGTTCATGTGTGACATATTCATACGAAATCTTCTGAGGATGACCATAATTTATGTCTGGTGATGCAACAAATACTTCTTTTACATCTTCAACTACAAGGGCCACTACTTCAATATCTCTCAATAAGTTCGGCCTCTTTTCTTTTCCTTCATTCCAATTCATATTTTTTATACCAGTAAAATTGATAAGGTTAATTATTTTATAGCCTGGTTTCTCTTTTATTATTGTCCAAACACTATCTTCTTTTGCAACAGGCGAAAATTTAGCTCCTTTAAAAACATATTCTTCATTAATCCCACCGGTATATGTCATTGTATCATCGATTATGTCAAATCCATATAAAAGTTCTTCGTATCTTACAATAAAGTCATAATAATTTCTCAATTCATTAATAAAAGGTTTATTAGAAACTTTGAAATAATTAGGATAATACCCTTCCGTCAAAATGCCATTCTTTTCTCCTAGCAAAAGGTGAAATCCGCCAGAAGCAAATATGGAAGCCATAGTTAATATTGTAGCATTTTCTGCATATTCTATATTTGTATTTTCAGATTTTGTAAATGGCTTCATATACGCAGCTAATATCACCTGCTTCGTGTTGTCGTGTTTTTTCACATTTGCAATCAGGTTGTACAAGTCTTGATAGGTATCATTGGGTGGCCATACTTCTATGTATACCGCCTCCTGTTTTGAATCTATCACTGAATCAATGGGCCAATTATTTACAGCATTAAATATTAACTTAACATCATATCCGTTATTTTCTATATAGCTTTTCGCATCATTAATTAGTTCAGGAAAATCATCTTTTAGACGTCTTAATCTTTTCAATCCATCTTTCATACTCACTGCTTCTTTAGGAAATCCATATTGATCCATGTGAATACCATCAAATCCAAATTTAATTGCATTCAAGAACTCTTTAATTATATGCTGATGCCATTCGCATTCTTTTGAAATATCCATTATATATATAAAATTCGCAAATTCATAATACTCATCATTATTATTTAGAAGAGCCCAATCTTTATGCTTTTCAAAAAATTCCGACTCAGATCCGTATACTGCCCCATATGCCATTGCCTTCATTCCATATTCATGGGCTTTTAAAATTTTTTGTTTGACAACATTTATAGATAAATCTCTTCCAAGTGGATCTTTAAATCTCTTTGTCGGCGGTATCAATTCATGATGCCTATACATCCAATCATAAAACTGAACAAGATTTATATGATACTTATTCATCTCTATCAAATCGCTGTAATCATCTTTATCACTTTCAAAAAAATCTGAAATAAATCCATATCTTGGTGCATACATTGAATTTTCGACTACATCAAATGAAGTCGTCGCATCTTCTATCAAATCATTACCGTTAAATAAAGACACATTGACACCGAAGCCTGTCATAGATTCATTATTACAATTGACATTAAATACGAATTCTTTAAACCCCTCACTTTTAAGATCACTTTCAAACTGCAATATTCTATCATTTAAATGAAAAATATCACATTTAATAATATATTTACTTTTATTTTTAAATCCTTTATTGCTAAGTTCTACAATTATTTTTATATTTTCTCCATTCAAATATTGTGCTTTAGAAGGATATACATCTTTTATCAACATTCTTTTCACCCGCCTCAATCATTTTTATTAAAACTATATACATTGCATGAGACCATAACAATGGTTTTGCTACTTCGCCCCATTTTTCTATCCAATACGGATAATATTTATTATCGTTGACATGGAAGCAAACCTGCTCTGGTAAATATCCACTGTCATCCATCTGATCTTCTATCCACTTTTTAATATTTTTAGCATCGTCTATTTTTCCTATTTTAGCGTAATACCATCCAAGCCATGCAGAAAGAAGTATCCATTCTCCCCCACCATAATAAGTATCATCTTTAAACCGGTGCAAACCTCCGTTGTGAAAAAGTTCTCTTTCTATTTTTTTTATTGTATTAATAAAAACTTCATCATTAATATCAATCACTTCAAAAGGCTCCGAAAGCCATGTCAAACTAGCATCTACATCTTTGCTTCCAAGATACTTAACAAAATGCCCATCGCTTACACAATTAGTAAGTATGAAAGACTTAATTTCATTACATAGTGCTAACAATTTTTTATCATGCAAAAATTCATTAATAGATTTTATGCCACCATATATACATGCAAGTGTAGATGTATGGATTTTATCGCCATTCTCTTCCCATACGTCGTAGTTTGGATAATTCCATAAATGGCTTAAATATTCTATTGTCAATTCGATGCTTTCTTTAAAGTTATATATAAGTTCTTCTTTACCTGTCAATTTTATATGTTCAGACAATCCCCAAAGCCAAGTCCCGTATCCATCAAGCTGAAAATTTCCCCAGCCTTGTTCAGTTTCCTCATATCCATCTAAAGTATACCTTGCATGCAGAAAATCTTCCGTCACAAGCCTCTTGCCATCTTTAATCTTTTCCTTAATATTCTCTACTTTATAACCATATCTTTTTATTACAGTATCTATCCAATGATAAAACTTTTCAGCCGATTCATATTCACCCATTAAATCCAGAGAATATGCAATAAAGCTTCCATCCCTAAACCAGCTATAATGATATGTTGGAAAGTACGGCGATGCTATAAACGAACCATATTCCGATTGGTTAGCATTGATTATTTCAACACTTTTGTTTAACAATTCTATCACTTCAACCCCTCCATGTATTTCATCTTTAATTGAATATTTATTGCTACAAATACTTAATTTTTAATACTTGATTAACCTTTTATTGCACCTTCTTGAATGCCACCTCTTATAAAATACTTTTGGAACACAACAAATATTAATATAACTGGAACAACTGCAATTAATGATGCAGCAAAGACAAGTCCCCATTTTGTTGCAAATTCTCCCTGAAATAGCATAATCGCAATCGGCAATGTTCGCTTTATTTCTGTTTTTATAAATGTCAGTGCAACAAAAAATTCATCCCATGTTCCTTCAAAAGCAAAAATCGCAAATGTCGCCAATGCCGGTTTTGAGAGAGGCAATATAACATGCCGATATATGGTCCATCTCGTTCCGCCATCGATTATTATAGATTCTTCTAACTCCTTAGGAATGCTTTCAAAGAAACCTCTAAGAAAGAAAGTATTTCCAGCAATTCCCGTACCTACGTACAACAGTAGTAGCCCAGAATATGTATCAACAAGATGCAATCCATTGATTACGGTATACTGTGCTACAATATTTAAAACTCCTGGAACCATCATTGTAAACAGATATACATTAAATAGAATTTCTTTTCCTGGAAAACTAAATCTCGCGAAGCCATAAGCTGACAGCGTAGCTATAAATAGCGACAATACTGTACTAATTACTGATATATATAAACTATTTAAAAAATATCTGAAGAAATTATTAGATAACCATGCTTCTTTAAAATTTCCCGTATAAAATGTCTTTGGAATTAATATAGGAGGATACGGCATAACATAAGTATCTTTTGTCAGCGCAGTTGAAATCATATATAAGAAAGGCACTATCATAGTAGCTACACACATTAATAAGAAAATATGCAAAAATAACTGTGGAAAATTAATCTTTTTCATAAATCTCACCTCTAATAAGGATTATCTTCACTATATCTCATAATCCTTTTTTGAAATAATGACAGTGTTAAAATCACTATGCCTATTATAACGCTCATTGCAGATGCATATCCAAAGTTGAAATCACTAAATGCAGTTGTATACATATAGTTTAGCAAAACATCGGTTGTTCCAAGCGGCCCCCCACCTGTAATAAGCATTACTTGTATAAATACGCCAAAAGCACCAATAATAAGATTAATTAAAATATAAAAAGTAGTGGGTTTAATTAATGGTACTGTAATGTTGAAAAACATCTGGAAAGGATTTGCACCATCAATTTTTGCTGCTTCATATATATCATTTGATATGCCTTGAAGTGCGGCATAGTATATAACCATAACCCAACCGATTCCTTTCCAAACACCTAAAAACCATATTACTAAGTTTGCGGTCCATGTATTTTCTAACCACATAATAGGGCTTCCAATTAAATGCAGTTTAAGCAATAAAAAATTTATCAGCCCCTCCTTGCCGTCCGTAAACAAATATTTAAATATTAATGAAACTACAACCCAAGACGTAATTACAGGAATATATACCATAACCCTATAAAACACTTTTCCTCTAGTCAAATTATTAATTAATACTGCAATTACAAGACCAATAATCATTTGACAAGGAACCGTAACAATACCGTAAAGAATGGTATTTCTAAATGCTAATAAAAAATTATCATCTTGAAATATTTTTATAAAATTCAATAATCCAACCCATGGGCTAACTTGACCTGGCATTATATTATAATTTGTAAATGCCATATATATATTTTTAATTTGTGGATAGATAACAAAAACAGCCAATAAAATAAATCCTATGCCTATGAACGGTAATACATCTAACCATTCCTTTATTCCACGACTAAGATTTTTATTTCTAAATGAAACATTTTGAGATAACAATCAATTTCACCTCCTAGTATAGGGATCATGTCACTAGCATAATCCCTATACTTTACCAATTAATTATTTTTTAAATAAACATCAATTTCTCTCGCAGCATCGTCCAAAGCTTTTTGTGGTGTTGCTACATGCCTAAATACTTTTTCAAAAGCCAAACTTAATGATTTATCTATTTTATCCCAATTTGGGCTTGGCGTACGAGGCCATGCACTCTCCATTTGCTGCACATACAATTTTAAAATAGGATCAGAACTTATTTCTTCGGAGTTTGCAACGACCTTGTTAGTAGGTATTAGATACGCCTGCTTAGCCAAAATCTTTTGTGGTGTTTCTGAAAACATATATTTCATAAAAGTCCAAGCTTCCTTTGGATGTTTGCTACCTTTAAACAAAACTAGATCCTCACCACCAACTACAGAAATACTACCAGCAGAACCTTGTGGAAACAAAGCCGGTACAGTCGTGTTTTTTACAGAATCGCCTTGTATACTATAATACCACGGACCATCATCAATCATTAAATAATTGTTGCCTTTCATGCCACCCCAAGAATCAGGTTTACCACCGATTATTGTTGGCGCGATCAATCCTTTATTATATAAATCAAGTAATTTCTGCAATGCCGCTACACTTTCTGGGCTATTTAAGTACCCAGTCGCCTTTGTATATTTATCATCTGTAACCTTGCCACCAAGTGACAGGAAATATGGTGCCATTCCCCATGTACTTGTACCTCCAATGCCAATACCCCATTTATCTTTTGATTTTAATTTTTCTGCTGCTGAAACCAAATCATCAAAAGTCTTTGGCGGCTCATTCAATCCTAATTGTTGAAGCAGTGTCTTGTTATACAAAGCAATTTTGGTATTAGTATCCTGCGGTATGCCATAATAATGACCTTTATAATAATTTGTCGCTAGAGGACCTGCAAATGAATTATTTTTAATTTCATTAAAGCCGTCTAAATTATCAACTTCCCGAAGTGCTCCAAGTTTAGCAAATCCTGATACCCACACAATATCCATTCTCATAACATCTGGAACAGCATTGCCTGAAACCGCTGTTATTACTTGTTGTCTTAGAGTATCAGTTGAAGGCATTCTTTTAGCATCAACTTTTATATTAGGATATTTCTTTTCAAAATCAGGTATAATCTGTTCTTTCAGCAATTTATCTTCTTCATCACTAAATGTATGCCAAAAAGTAATTGTAACAGTTTCTGAAGACTGAATTTCGTTTACATTCGAACTGTTACCAGAACTGTTATCTGCTGATTTAGAATTTTTAGCAATACCACATCCAGATAAAAGTACAGAAAATATCATTACTAATGCAACTAAAACTGACAACAACTTTTTACTTTTCATCTCAATACCCTCCTAAAATTTTAATTTGGCAGAAAAATTTAATTTAAAATTAAATCACCTCCTATACTTGCTTCATTGAATAAAGTATGTTAAAAAATTTATTTAAAACACCGCAAAAGCATCTTCTTGCTCTTCATATAGCGGCATTTCAAAAAGCTTACTAATTGCGAGTAATGATGCTCCTACCTCCCAAGCATCATCACCCAAGTTAGATACTCTAATCTGCACTTTTTTCTCATGCATTTTAAAAAAATTATTTTTTACAATATCAATTACAACAGGAAGAATAATATCTTTTGCAACCATTCCTTCGCCTGCAAGTATGATAGTCGATGGATTGAAAATATTTATCACACTTAAAAGACCATAGCCTAAATATTTTGCAGACAGCTTCAGTGCATTTATAGCTAACATATCGCCATTTTTAGCATATTCATAAACTTTTTCAATAGACAGTTCATCATCTATATTTATTTTACTTTCCTTAAAAAATTGAATATTTTCTTTTATATAATCTATAATAAAATTCTCAGAAGCATAAGCTTCAAGGCACCCTTTTTGCCCACATTCACATTTTCTGCCATCGGCTACCAAAACCATATGCCCAATTTCGCCAGCACCTCCAAAATCGCCACAGTAAAGACGCTTATTAATTACTATACCGGAACCTATACCAGAGCCATACGTCACTACGATGAAATTACTGAGTGTTTTTCCTTGTCCATACCACAATTCAGCAAGTGTATATGCATTTACATCATTATCTACATATACAGGTACATTAAATCTATCTTTTAAAATTCCACTAATATCAATATTTGACCAATTTAGCATTCCAGAGTATATTAACAGTCCTCTTTTTTGATCTACAAGCCCCGATATAGCTATGCCTATACCAAGTAAACTTCTATCCATTGGTATTGCCTTTATTAAATCCTCTATATTTTTGATAATCAATTCCAAAACATCATTACTATTCGATCCTCTTTTAAATGGAACTTTCTTCCTTTCTATAATGTCAGCGTTAAGATTAGTAAGGGCAAAAATCAAATTATTTTCTTCTATTTTTATGCCTATAGTATATCCATAGTTATAGTTAAATTCTAATAATATAGGTTTTCTTCCACCGGTTGAATCAGCTTCACCAATTTCAAATATGAGTTTCTGTGATTTTAACTCCTCTACAATATTTGTTATAGTTGATAAACCTAAATTTAAATTCTTCGATATATCAGTACGGCTAATTGGACCATTCAATCTTATTTCATTTATTACAAGTGAACGATTTATATCTTTTATTAAATCTTTATTGCCAATTCTAAGTCTCATCTTATATCACCTAAAATCATTATAACATACTTTTTTCAATGAAGCAAGTTTTATTTGAAGAAAATAATAAAAAATCGGTTATAAGAGTTTTTGTTCAATTGTGTTATTTCCTAAAAACTGCCAATTCATATACTTCTTTCAAAAGCGTAAAATCGCAAATTTAGATTTAAGCCTCTACTTGTAGTTGTGTATCCAAAAATGCTAATGTATAATTAAAATAGTAAATTGTATTGGTGGTGAACAGTATGGATATGGATGAATTCAACAGATGGTTTAATCAAGCAATTCACACGTTGAAATCAGCTTATAAAGATTATAAAGATGGAGATTATTCATGGTCATGTTTTAAAGCACAACAAGCTGCGGAATATGCTGTTAAAGCACTTTTAAGAGCGTTTGGCATTTCTATAGTAGGCCATTCACTTGTTAAATTAGCAAATGATCTTGATAATGCTGGAATTAATAAACCTGATGATTATAATAAGTGGGCTAGAAAACTTGACAGAGATTACATTCAACCACGATACCCGGATGCTTACCCATCAGGAAGTCCTTACGAATATTATGACGAAGATGATGCAAAAATATCATTGGGATACGCCCAAAATATTCTAAATTATGTGGAGGAGTATATTAATGAATGCAGCATTGATAATAAGGGAAAAGAAAAGAAATAATCTTATAGATATTGGCAAGAAATACTCGGAAATTATTAGCGATGTATTACATCCTATGTGTGCTATTATAATCGGTTCAGTTGCCAGAGGAGATTTTAACGATAGTAGTGATATTGATGTAATATTAATATCTGATAAAATACCTGGTAATTATAAGGAAAGGATGAAACTATTATACGATCATGTTTTTGATGCAATTGAACCAAAGGGCTATAACACCAATGAATTTAAATTGCTGTATTTTAAAAAAAATCCCATTTCTGTGGAAGCAATTGAAAAGGGTATTGTAATTTATGATGATGGAATATGGGATAAATTAAAAAAAGATATTTTTTCGGAAAAGGTTGGAGAAGTCCAATAAAAAACGGCTATCATAGCCGCAATCAGCACACATTTCAATTCTTTTTATTTATAAAATCACTTGGTGATTTTAGGATTTTGATTGGTATTGAAAATAAAAATTTATTTAATTCGCTTATCAATTCTTCTGTTATTTTAAATGATTTCTCTAATAACCCAATGTTTTTATTTCTTGATATAAAGTCATCTTTCAGCTCTATCTCAGTCTTGCAATCTTGACATCTTATTCTAATTATTTTTTCATCGCCATTGTAGTAAATTACGTGATTAGTATTTCTATTGCAGTGCAAGCAAAACAGGTCGGCTTCCATATACTTTATCATATAAACACCTCTTGTAAACTATTCTTGATTTTAAAATGTACAGCCTAAAACTCCACCTATATTTACTTAATAAAGTGGAGTTTTGCATATACAATTACAATAATTTTTGACATTCTAAGCCGTTTTATCTAATAATAACTTCAATCTAAAAATTATTCTCCTAAAACAATTATTTTGCATTTTCGAATGCGTGATCTTGTACGATCAAAATCCACAAAGTAAATATAGCCTGTTGGCCCTACCCCTAATTTCCCATTATCAACTTCAAATATCTGGCTGGAACCAATCAATGTAGCTTTTAAATGTGCATCACAGTTTAGAAGTGCTGAACGATCACCATTTGGAAGGTAGTCTTCTACATCAGGCCATGATAATACTGCTTCATAATGTTTTTCACCGGGATAGTTATATTGTCCTTCTTCAACTTGATCTGGAATTATCTTTTTAAGGACATTGTTTAAATCAGCTTGAAGATATTCATCGCCATCTTCAGTATAATCGTGAACAAATTCTTCAAAAAACACAGAACAAGTAGTATGAGGAGAAATCACAGCACAGATGCCATTTTGTATCTCGCTTTTTTTGATTATTTCCTTAACAGAAGGAGTTATATTAAAAAAGCTAGGTGTTCCTCCATGAGATGTTAAATAAATTTGTTCTTTATATATTTTCATTCTAATGCCTCCTTCCTTATCTTAATTCATTTTTAGCCTTTACAATAGCCTGTATCATTTCTTCTAACATTTTTATTCTATCCGGCGCATTGATTATGCCGCTTGTCGCTCCAGTCCCATCTGCACCATTTATTATCGTCTGATAAACATCTTCCCCAGAACTTATTCCCGCTGCCTGCATAACTAAGATATTGTCATTTATATCTTTTATTTTCCTCGTAGTTTCTCTTATATACTCGTAATCACTGGTTTTCCCTGTACCAATTAAATCAGTTGGTTCACACAATAATATGTCAGGTTCCAACATAGCTATAGCTGTAGCTTCTTCTACAGAATCAGCACATACAATTGTAATAAGTTCTAAATCTTTCGCTCTTTTTATCGTTTTAACCAAATCGGATAATTTTAATGAATGCTCAGCATGATTTAAAAATACCGCTTCAGCGCCCGATGATTTTATCGATTCAGGCAGTACATAGCCCATCCCACGTCCAGGTAGTAATGGATCCATATGCTGTGCTGTAATCTTGATGTTTTTTGTATTAGATTTAATGTAATATAAATCTGCAAATGGCGCAGTAAAAAATATGTCGACATCATAATCTTCGGCAAACTTGTCTGCAGCAAGTGCTAATCGTAAACTTTCTTCACCGTATAAATATGACTTGGGATTGACTACAAAAAATGGTGTTCTTATTTTGCCCATGTTATCACCTCTTCATATGACATTAGCTTGTCTGTATTTGTTTGTTTCAAAAACATCATAATAATGTTCTAAGCATTCTTTCATACCTTCTCTTTGAGCATAAAGTAATTCATAATAATCGCTGAATTGAGTGTTTTTAACTCTATCACATGCAGCAGTCACTAAATCGGTGTAAATGTTAATCTTGCTTATTCCTTCAGTAGCACATCTTTTTAAATTGTCATCTCCAGAAGACGAGCCTCCATGAAGTACCAAAGGAATATCCACAGCATTCCTAATTTCTCTTAATCTGTTAAAATCTATAACTGGTTTCCCTTTATAATGTCCGTGAGCGGTGCCAATAGAAATCGCTAAAGAATCTACATCTGTAAGCTCCACAAATCTTTTCGCATCTTCAACGGTAGTATATATACTATCACTATTGTCATTATTTCTATAATTTTCACTGTTGCCAACATGCCCAATTTCGGCTTCTACAACTACTCCTCTCAAATGAGCATATTTTACTATCTCTTTTGTTTTTCTAACATTGTCTTCGAATGGTTCCATAGAAGCGTCTATCATTACTGAGTTGAATCCATTGTCTATTGCTTTCATGATCAAGTCTTTTTTTGTACCATGGTCAAAATGCAAAACTGCAGGAATCTTAGCCTTTTCACCATAGTATTTACCCAAATAAAGTGCTTCATCAAGTGATAAAAAATCTTCATGTGCCTCTGCGTATGCCAAAATAATAGGTAGATTTAATTTTTCCGCAACTTCAATATATGCTTTTATAGAGTTCTGGTCTACGAAATTTGGAGCCGGTATAGCGAAATTATATTTCCTTGCAATTTTAAATAATTCTTTTGATGATACTAACAAGAGATCATCTCCTTATATTTAATATTTTATGATAGATAACATTTTCAAAATCTTAATGGGAGCATTAAAACTCCCATTAAGATTTTTTATTATTTAGAACAGATTCATGATCTTTAAAATTATCCATGTTAATGGATTAGCACCATCACATATACTTGATATTTGAGAAGCACCACTAGGGAATTTAAATGCAGCATCCGTTGCAGCCTGTGTAAGAAGTGGTGCAACATTAGTTGCAATTAAAAGTCCTACACCAATTACAATTGCTCCAATTAAAACTGACCTAAACACATTTCCTCTTGTGATAGGCGCTATCATCGCCACCATAAACGGTATTGTAGCTAAATCTCCAAATGGCAAAACATTGTTACCTGGCAGTATTACCGCAATCAATATCGTAATAGGTACTAAAATTAACGCTGTAGATATTGCTGCAGGATGACCAACCGCAACTGCAGAATCAAGCCCTATATAGAATTCTTTACCTGCAAATCTTTTCTGCATAAATGATTTTGCGGCTTCGGAAATTGGTATAAGGCCTTCCATGAGTATTTTTACCATCCTTGGCATCAAAAACATTACACCAGCCATAGACATTCCAAGATTTAAAGTCGTCTTTGCATCAAATTTTGCTAATATACCTAATATCAATCCCAAGATTAAACCTAATACAACAGGCTCTCCAAATATGCCAAATTTCTTATTAATTGTATCAGGATCTGCTTCAATTTTGTTAATGTAAGGTATTTTGTCAATTAATTTATTCAATGGTATGGCTATTGGTACATACGCTGCTGAAAAGCCGTGTGGCAAGGAAATTCCGGGTAATCCATAAAAGTCTTGCACAGTTTTTGCTGTCCAGTCTGCAAGCTTCAACACTATGGCTGCATTAATTGCTGCCGCAATTAAGCCTAATGTTAAGTTTCCTGTAGCAGCGGTCACAAGAGCTCCAGTAAAAGCAAAATGCCAATAATTCCAGAAATCTACGTTTACAGTCTTTGTCAATCTTGTGGCAAGCATTATGATATTGATAGCAAGACCTAATGGTATTACAAAAGCTCCTACTTTCGATGCAAATGCAATTGCTGATGATGCCGGCCAACCAACATCAATCACATTTAATTTTACACCCATGTTTTTAACCATTGCTTGTGCTGCAGGTCCTAAATTATTGACAAGTAAGCCTATAACAAGATTTATTCCAATGAATCCTATTCCGATTGTTAAAGCTGAACGAAAAGCCTTACCAGGCTTCTCACCTAAAATCATACCAAGTATGAAGATTATTATAGGAAGCATTACAACTGCGCCAAGATCCAACAAATATTTTATTACACTCATTCATAACACCTCACTTTTTCAATTCACTTATAATCTCTTCAAGCACTTTTTCTTCGCCTATACCTGTTATCAAGGAAAGAGCATTGATGCTTTTTTTGCCAAAATTGTCTTTTAAAATCGTTGTAGTTACGATAAGATCCGCATTTTCTGCATATCCCTTGATCTCTGTAACTTTGCATTGGATTATGTTTACATGAAGATTTTCTTTTTTACATGCTTCCGTTATTTTCTCCGCAACGACAGTTGATGTAGCAATTCCTGTTCCACATGCCACTATAACAGTCTTTCTTGTCATATTCATTCTCCTTTCAATATTTTAAACAGTTTCATCATTTAAAGTACAATTTTTTATGATCTCAATAATTTCATCACCCCCATCTTCACCAATGATCTTCTCCAGTAATGAATCATCCTGTATCAGTTGAATTAGTTGCTGCAGCATTTCAACTTGACTGTGAGATTCGTTTAAAGCAATCATAAAGATTATATTTACTAAAACATCTTCCAACGGATTTGCCATGTTTTTGAAGATAACTGGTTTTTTCAGTGTTGCGACTGCTATCGCAGGTTTTATTACATGTTCTGGATCTGTGTGTGGTATCGCAACATTGTACTTATTTAAAAGCAAACCTGTCGGAAAAACTTTTTCTCTCTTTTTTACTGCTTCCAAATATGTCTCTTTAACATATCCGTTTTCAAATAGTTTTTTGTAAAGCACATCAAATACATCATCTTGACTTTTGGCTTCAAAATTTGTAATAATTAATTCTCTGTTGAAAAACTCCGATATCTTCATATAATCTACCTCCTCATTGTTTACACATTTATATAATGCAAATACCGTGCCAATCAATTGGACGGTATTGTATTTCTCATGATTATTTCTTTTATTTCTTCCTTACTTTTGGCTTCTTTTAGGTCTTTTAATATTTTTTCATTCGATAAGACCTTATACAAATCAAGCATGTAATCTTTAGCATCTTCTTTCAAAGCCAACATAAAAATTAAGTCTGTTTTAAAATCTCCTTCCCAATAGATGGGTTCTTTCAACTTTGCTATGGCTATGGCAGGTTTTGTGACATATTTTGTGTCACCATGTGGTATCGCAACTCCCCCTTTCATCCATGTAGCACCCATCGATTCTCGTTTATATACGCTTAGTATGAATTTCTCATCAACGTATCCTCTCTCCTCAAGCATATACACCATTTTGTCTATAGCATCGCTTTTCATTGATACATCAACATCAAATAATATTAGATCATCGTCTAATACTTCTTTTAGGCGGCTTTCTTCCACAACATCTATGTTTACTAGTTTCTTTAACCTTTTTAGCCCTTCCCCATTCATTATTTCCTCAACAGAGATATACGGGATATCACTTATTTTAGGATCGATGGTTCCCACAAAAGCTTGAATATTGTTTTTGCTCCTTATCTTATTTATTTCCGTATCAAGTTCTCTTTCGCTGAAAAGACCTAAAGGTATTATCTTTAATCCACTTTTTATCTCAGGTACCTTATCCTCTATATATTTCTTTATCTTAAGCGCAGTCCCCTCACCAGTTATGCAGATGGTTACTATGGCTTTCGGAAGTTTGTTTGAATCTTTTACACCTTCCACATGTCCTACGTAAGATTTATTTTCATCTAATGCATCAGCTATTTCGTCAATTGTGGCATCTGGCAGAATAGCTCGCCTTACGGCTTCCAAGACCATGACAGTGTCTACCCTTCCAATGGTCCTTGTAGGAATGCCCGTCCTTTTTGTTATGATCTCGCCAAAAGTGATGAGTGATCCCATGTCGACAAGTATTATACAGCCTTTCCCTTCATTCACCTTTTTCACGACTTCAATTGTACGCAAAAGGGCATCTTCTGGGCTTTCATCAAGTGCCATCTCTATTCCATGTGCTATATTTACGCCTAAAAGCTTGTTTGCCACATCTGCCATGCCACAGGCTACATGTCCATGTGTTAATACTATAACAGCCACATTCCCTTTGTTTCCGCTTTCACTGGCTGAAAATGTTCTCAAGTACATAGCTACAAAACCAACCTCATCGTCTGTAAGTTCAATACCCAATATTTTATTGATTCTGTCAACCATCTTTTTTGCTACAACATATTCCCTCATGTACTCGCTTTTGACGCTTTCAAGCTGTGGGTTAAATATGGGTTTCCCGCTTTTAACCCTTTCATAAGCCGCGCTTAGATGAATAGCCAGTGCGTAAAAAAAGTTGTCTTTTATATTTTTGTAATTTTCTTTAGCTATGTCTATAGCCTCTTCAACGGCGTACAATATTTTTTCGCCTACGATTTCTTTTAATTCTTTTTTTGAAACAAAATTTTTTGTTCGTATATCGTTGGCAAATTTTTTAAGCTCTGATTCTACTTGATTTCCAACGATCTTGTAGATTTCGTCGGTTTTTAACCCATCGTTCTTTAGCTCAGTAAATCTATCCTCTATAAACTGGTATATTTCATCAGGCAAAATGTACCTATCTTCCTTAGGCAGCAATTTGCTTATCTTGTTTGGATATATGATGACATCTTTATCTGCGTATTCTTCTATATACGGTTCTCTTTTGCTGACTTTCAAAAGTCCCATTCTTACATGGTTTGGCAAATCGGCAAGGTTTATCGTTATTTCGCCATCCCTATTATCTAAAGTCTTTAAGAAGCCTCTTGCACATGCTACTTGTATGTCGCTTCTCATTTGGCCTATATTGCCTGGGCAATCATAAAGCATTAGAGCTCTAAGAGCGTCTGGCCTCAATTTTATGGGCTTGTTTATCCTAAATGCCTCTTTTTTGAAAAAGAACTTTATGATTTCAAATCTCTCTCTGTGAGGCCTTTCACTTATAGGTGGTAACTCTATAACCATGGGAATCCTGCGCCTAAATGTAAGCAGAAGTGACGACTCCGGATTTTCTGTCGTTGCTGCAATAAGCATTATGTTAGCTTCTCTCTCGCTATCAGTCTCTCCCAGTCTTCTGAATTTGCCTTTGTCGAGTAAAAAAAACAAGATCTCTTGTCCTTCACTGGGAAGTCTGTGAACCTCGTCAAGAAACAATATTCCACCATCGGCTTTCTCTACCAAACCAGCTTTTGATGACTCTGCACCTGTGTACGCTCCTTTTACGTATCCAAAAAGCTGTGACATTAAAAGCTGAGGATTGTCAGCATAGTCTGCACAGTTAAAAACGACAAAAGGGCTACCATCCTTTAGCCTGCCTGATTCCAAAGCAAACTCGTACATAGCTTCTGCCAGTTGACTTTTCCCAACACCAGACGGTCCCAGTATTAACGTGTGAAGACCATGTGGTGGATATAGAATGGCAGCTTTGGCTTGACTTATCTGCGTCTTTAAACTTCCATCGTATCCTATTATCTCTTTAAAAGACATAAAATCACTTTCTCGACTTATCTCATCATCTTTGTCATCATCATTATCTTTTACATTATCAGCCACTATAAGCTCTGAACTTAAGATTTCTTTCTTTACCTGCGACGCCGCAAATCTCGATATGTCATACCCTAAATCGTTTAATCTCTTTGTAAACTTCCTATCAGAGATCTCTTTATCTTCGCTTAGAATCTTTTTTGCATCTTCATAAAGGTATGGCTTTCTCCGCTCTCTGGAATCTGGTATGCCATTTTCAAGCCTATATTGTGTCACTTCTTCTCTATTTATTTTTAATATAGAAGCTATTTTTTCATCTGTCAGAGGATTTTTCTTATCTTCATTTTCTATTATCTTTACGATTTCATCCACATTATCATCCTCCCACAACAAAATAATGCAAAAAATATGCCATAATGGATGGCATAAAATGTACGTGTTATATTATATCATATATTGCATGTATAATATACGCATGATACAATGAAGTTGATGAGGGAAAATTTCCATTAATACATAGATAGTCTCTATCTTGATAAAGATATAATAAAGAGGTGTCAATTATGGGATTACCTGATAAAAAAGAAGTATACACTTACGATGATTACTTAAATTGGACAGATGATCAAAGAATTGAGTTAATCGATGGCCAGATCTATTTGATGGCTCCTCCATCACGAATACACCAACAAATCTCAGGTGCGATATATATACAATTTGCCAATTATTTAAAAGACAAGAAGTGCGATGTTTATTATGCACCTTTTGGAGTAAAGTTTACTGAAAAAAGCGAAAAAGATATTAAAACTGTTGTAGAACCTGATATCGTAGTTATCTGTGATAAATCGAAACTTGACAATGATGGATGCAAAGGTGCTCCCGATTTGATTGTCGAAATAACGTCTCCTTCAACCGCAAGAAAGGATAGAGTAGAAAAGTTTAATTTATATGAAAAATATGGAGTAAAGGAATACTGGATAGTAGAACCCGATCTTAAAATAGTCAATGTATTTGCACTGCAGGAAAATAATAGATATGGCAGGCCTGAAATTTATACTGAAGAGGATAAGATTAAAGTTTCTATCTTTGATGATCTCTCTATAGATTTGAAAGATATTTTTAGTTGATGTTACAATAAAAGCCATGGTCTAAAACCATACAATTAAGGTTCAAGGCCATGGCTAAAAAGTTTATTTTATCTTGCCGGATTTAAGTTCTTTGTACTTCTTTACTATTTTATCTATAAGGATAGTTTCATCAAGACCTGTCACTTTCTTCACTGTTTCCTCAAGTCCTAACGTGTTTATGCTTTCTTGTATTTCCATGGCTTTTGGATCGTCTTTATAGTCAAATGCAAATCCTGCAGCTATGCCGTAAAGTATGTTTTCAGGCATCAAACCTGTCTCAAAGCTTAACTTGGCAGGCGATACAAGTCTATCACCGTTTGAAAGTTTCCTCACTGGATCTCTACCTACTCTTACCACTTCGTCTTTCAAATGAGGATTCTTAAATCTCTCTATGACTTTGTCTGAGTATTCCTTAAGCTTATCCATCCCTATCTTGTGCTTATTGTTAAGCCCGAAAGAAGCCTCTAACTGAAGGTTTCTCACTATTTTATCTATTGTATCGTCTAATATTGCTTCGTGAATGTACTTATACCCTTTTAAGTAGCCGAGATATGCTGTCGTGGCATGTGAACCGTTTAGAAGGAAAAGCTTCCTTTCTATATATGGTTCTAAATCATCAACAAGCTCACAGCCTTTTATATCAAAGTCGCCTTTTACAGCATCTTTCTCAATGTCCCACTCAAAAAATTCCTCTACTGCCACGTCTATAGGAGTCTCTTTCTCTATGTCTACATTTGGCACTATTCTGTCCACAGCAGTATTTGGAAAACCGACTTTTTCATCTAAATATGCTTTTAAAGTTTCGCTGGAATTTTTGTAAATGCTATCTCTTAAAATATTTGTCGCAAACAAAGCATTTTCACAGGCCATTATGTCTAGTGGCAAATCATTTTTCTCAAATCTTCTTTCTAGATAATACGCCAATTTTTCACCAATGCCGTAAAGATTGTTGACACCTACAGATGTCGTTATTACGTCTGCATCTGCAATGGCTTTTAAGAGATTTTCTTCATCGTCTATGTGAATCGCTTTGACCCCATCTACAACTTCTTTCTTGATGTCATTTCCTAATATGAATATATTGTAACTTTTAAATTTATTGATGTTATCCACCAATTCTTTAAATACATCCACAAAGTATATGTCATAGCCTGATTTATATAGTAAACTGCCTATAAATCCTCTGCCTATATTGCCTGCTCCAAAGTGTACAGCTTTTTTCATTATTCTCCACCTTCTTTAAGTATTTGGATTATTTCCTGTGGCGACTTTGCGTCTCTCAACCTTCTTACATTTTCTTCATACTGGCATGTTAAGGCGATGCTTGACAGTATCTCTAAGTGCTCATCGTCTTTGCCTGCAATACCTATAACCACGTATGCAATATTGCCATCGCCAAAATCCACTCCATCTGGATACTGTATCACAACTATTCCCGATTTCTTTATATATTTCACATACTCGGATACACCGTGTGGAATTGCTATGCCATTGCCAATGTATGTGGTGACGTCATTTTCTCTCTCTATCATGCCTTCAATGTATTCTTTTTCAACATATCCTCTATCGACTAATAGTCTTCCAGCTCTTTTAATAGCGTCAAATTTAGGTTCTGAAGCTTCATTCAATACAATGTTATTTTCATTTAAGATTTCACTATTCATTGTAATAATCCTCCTAATACTTTTTTAATACGTTAATAATAATATTTTTTACATCATCAATATTACCATATTTTAAGGCATCTTTGAAATCGTCGTTTTCTACAAGTGCAATGCTTATCTCACCCAGCATTTCCAGTACGGTGTTATCCTCTTTCTTCCTTGCCAGCATGACAAGAATCGTATCAACTTCTTCATGCGTAAATCCTATGCTTCTCATTTTGATAGGCCTACTTAGTCTGTATATTCCGATGTACGGTATGATCATCTTGTCGCTTCTTGTGTGTAAAAGAGCGATCCTTGTGCCTGGTATGACTGTATTGCCCATCATCTCCCGCTTTTTTATAAGCTCTTTTATTTCATCTTTATCTGACATGACATTTATTTTAGATATTTCATCTACAATTACATCTATAAGCTCATTTAAGCCATCTGCGCTTATCTTGCTTATATTCAAATTTTTTAAAGTTTCATCAAAATACTTAGTTATGCTGCTTTCGCTTCCTGATATGCTTATGTCATTTAACTTAAGTGGCAAAAGGTAATTGTCATCTTCATTAAAGCCTATCTTATCGATTAAATCTCTTATTTTTCGTATATCGTCAGAAGTTAAAAAAGGTGATACCGTTATTACATTGTCTAAAGAATCTTCATCTTCATACAGCTTTACTGTAGAGATAATGATATCATAATCTTTACCATCGTCTTTATTGCGTATTGAACCAATTTCTATAGAATCTATCTCAGGGAAAGCGCTTTTCAATTTCTCTGACAGTATCTTTGCAGTTCCTATTCCGTTAGGACATATTACTAAAGTTTTTAACCTTTTCTCTGCCTTTTGCCTTTCAATAGCAGCACCTACATGCATCGTTATATAACCTATTTCCTCTGCAGGCACTGTTATGTTGTACTTTGAAAATATAAGCCTGCAAGCTTTATTTACCGCTTCAAACAATTCCCCATAATACTCTTTTATTTGATCTATCAAAGTATTTCTGGACTGAAGGCCCATACTAAGCCTGTAAATAAGTGTCTCTATGTGCTGCGACAAACCGTATATAAGTTTATCATCGCACTTTATCTCCGTCTTCAATATCTTTGCGACTTCTTCGATAAGCTCTTTAGAAAGGTCATCTAATGTGATTCCAAGCTCAATGAAACCTTCTTTCTTGTAAATATACTTTTTGCCATTTAAGTGTATTGCCAGATATGCCAGCTCATCATCTGTTAGATTTATGCCGTGTTCTTTCATTATTTCATCTACTTTATAGATAAAGCTAAACTGTTCTGACGACAGTATATCATCCACAATCTCTTTGTTTAATTTTATGCTTTCATCTTGCATGTACCTATATATAGCTGTCGCCACATGCAAAAACAAAGCGAAATAATTGTTGTCGTCATTTATCTTTACGACTGTCTCATTAATAAGCTTCACCAATTTTTTAGCGGTATTTATAATTTCACTGCTAAATATATTATTAAAAAACTCCGTAATGAACTTATCCTGTTTGTCGCCGTACACATACATAAGCATTTCATCCAATGGCAAATAACTATACATTAGCTCTATTACCGCTTTTCTCTTGTCTATCTCTGTCCCCTCAACTTTTATGCCTATGCCTCTTTTCCTTATAAGCTCTAAGTTTCTCACCTTAAGCCATATCTCTATCTTATCGAGGTACATGCTTATTGTGCCTTCTGATACATTGAAAAGATAGCTGAAGTAAGTTGATTTTAATGGCTCTTTTGACAAAAGCATGCTTAAAGTCATATATATCTGCCTCTGCTCTTGGCTTAATATGCTGCCATACGATATAGGGCCGATTTCTTTGCTTATTTCTTCTAAACTTTCATTTCCACCGTGTATTTCATACTTCGACTCATTTTCAGTTATAACACAGCGATAGTTTTTCAAAATCTTATTCGCTTCATGGACTTCTCTATCGATAGTCCTCTTGCTGATATTCATTAATTTGGAAAGGTCCTCTATACTTAAAGGACCTTTCTCTATTAAAGATTTAATTATGAATTTTTGACGATCGCTTAAATCCTTCATATCATCATTCACCGTTTTTATTATTTCTTCTTAATCGTCGAAATAAACTCGTCATACACTTTGCCATCAAGGAAATTATTCACTTTCACTATTTGTGCTGATGGTGCCACCTGTGACGCTCTTTCTGCCAAGCTTTCCTGTGTAAATACTATGTCAGCCTCTTTTGGTATCTGGTTTACTGCAGAGTGTTTGACGGTGATATCAAGCCCAGCATCTTTAAGTTTCTTTTTGAGTATTGATTCACCCATCGCAGATGAGCCCATGCCTGCATCACAAGCAAATACTATTAATTTAGGTTCCGCCTTTGCAATATTTGATACAGGAGCTTGTCCTTTGCTTTGCGCTTTCAGATTGCTTACCATTGACTTAGCAAATGCCATGTTTTCTTCGCTCATTGTATCTTCGCTGGCCCTTCTTACAAACACAGAAGCTATTAAGAATGATACTACAGCACCTACTGTTATACCTGTCAATACCGGTAAGAGTCCACCTTTTGGTGTCATGGCAATTTCAGCTATGATGCTTCCTGGTGATGGTGTTGCAACAAGGCCTGCGTGTGTCAAGACGAATGTAGCATCTGCAGCCATTCCACCACCTATTACAGCTAATATCAGTATAGGATTCATTAAAACATATGGGAAGTATATTTCATGTATACCACCAAAGAAGTGGATAATCACAGCGCCTGGTGCTGATTGTTTTGCTGTGCCTTTGCCAAAAATCCAGTATGCCATGAGTATGCCAAGTCCTGGACCAGGATCCGTTTCTAACAAGAAGAATATGGACTTACCAACTTCTTTAGCCTGCTGTATGCCAAGTGGTGACAATATACCGTGGTTTATGGCATTGTTTAAGAATAATACTTTACCTGGTTCGATGAATATTGCTATCAAAGGAAGTATTCCCTTTGCAGTTACCCATTGTGCTGCTGCACCTAAACCTGTTGATATACCTGTAACGACCGGATCGATGAAAAGAAACGCTAAGATTGCTAATATTGCACCTAATATACCTGCTGAGAAATTGTTTACCAACATTTCAAAGCCTGTCGGTATCTTTCCATCTACTGCCTCATCAAACTTTTTGATGATATACCCTCCAAGTGGTCCCATTATCATCGCACCTAAAAACATCGGTATGGATGAACCTATTACAATACCTGCTGTAGCGATAGCACCTACGACGCCACCTCTTACATCGTATATAAGTTTACCGCCTGTATAACCGATAAGGATAGGCAACAAGTATGTTATCATAGGTCCTACCAATTTAGCTAAGTTGGCATTTGGCGTCCAACCAGTAGGAATGAAAAACGCTGTTATAAGACCCCATGCTATAAATGCGCCAATGTTAGGAAGAACCATTCCAGCTAAAAATCCGCCAAGCTTTTGAAGTTTTGCTTTTGCAGTTCCGCCTTTATTTGTCAAAGCCATGTTTCTGTCCATGATTTTTACCCTCCTTAAATTTATTATTTTTTCTAATTCTATTGTATGACACCATTTACACCTTTTCAATTTAAACAATTTCATTTCTGTCATCCGTTTTCCGTGACAAATTTTAAGAAGGGTAAAACTTGAATTGTGAAGGCATATACGCTACATGATCATGACAAATGTACCTGCCGTTATCAAAATCCCTGCGATTATTGTCTTCAAATCAAAATGCTCGCCTAAAATTATGTATGACAAGACAAGTGTTATAACTATGCTGGACTTGTCTATAGGAGCAACTTTTGAAACATCTCCTAAAGCTATGGCTTTATAATAAAAAAGCCATGAAAGACCTGTAGCAAGACCTGATAAAATCAAAAAAAGCCAATTTTGCCGTGTCAATACTTTCATACCGCTTTGCACACCTGTTGCAAAAACAATGCCCCATGATAAAAATATGATGACGCTTGTGCGTATGGCCGTTGCAAGGTTTGAATCCACGCCTTTTATGCCGATTTTGGCTAAGATAGATGTCAGCGCTGCAAATAAAGCAGACAATACTGCATAAAACTTCCACACAATTAATGCCCCCTAAAAGTTTACTATTTTTAAGCAGATTCTCTTTCAATCAATGTAATAGGCAGAATATTTTCTATGCTTACTTCCTTGCCATCAATTTGATCCAAAATTATCTCAATGGTTCTTTTGGCCATTTCTTCTATAGGCTGTCTTATGGTAGTCAACGGTGGGACAATCGTCTTTGCAATGCTGATATCATCATAACCCACAATCTTTAAGTCCTTTGGGACTTCTTTGCCTATTTCTCTAGCTGCATTTATAATTGTGGCTGCAATCAAGTCGCTGCTGGCAAATACACCATCAATATCAGGATGATCTGTAAAAAGCTTAATAATCAATTTTTTATACTCGTCGGTATCAAATACGTTTAATTTTGTCTCAACTACGACATTTTCAATGTTATTCTCTTTTACGACATCCATAAAAGCTTTATAGCGATTATTAGCAGGTGTATTTAAAATTAACGGGCCACTGATATGAGCAATTTTTTTGCACCCTTTTTTTATCAATAACTTTGTTGCTAAAACTCCACCATTGTAGTTATCAGATGCAACATATGGTATTTTCTCAGAGAAGTACCTATCAATAGCAACAATGGGCAAGTTTACATTAAGGTATTGTTCAGTTTTCAATGTATGACTTCCTATTATAATACCATCAACTTGATGTCTTTTAAGCATATCTATATAGCCTTTCTCTTTCTCTACATCTTGTAAGGAATTACAAAGCAATATTTTATAATCATTTTGATATGCATAATATTCAATATAGTTTGTAAGTTCTGCAAAAAAAGGGTGTGAAACGCTGGGAATCAAAAGCCCTATTAAATAAGATTTTCTTCTATAAAGTGAGCGAGCTAATTCATTGGGCTGATAATTTAGCTCTTTCATTGCTTCATATACTTTTTTTCTCGTCTTTTCGCTTATATACCCTCTATTATTCAGCACTCTCGAAACTGTCGTAACAGTCACACCAGCTTTTTCTGCAACATCTTTTATTGTAGCCATCACATCCACCCTCTACTTATAAAACCATCTTTTGTTTAATATAAACCTACTATATTATATTACTTTTAAAAAAGCTTGTCTATAAATGGCATCAAAATACATTTTCTGCAATAACAATCAAAAAGCAAGTCCACATCATCGTTTGTAGACTTGCTTTTACTAAACTATTCTTACACTACATATTCTACTTCTCTTCCATTTTCATCTATATAGTTAATGACCGTCTTATATGTCTTTAAATCTATAAACAAACTACAACGTTTATCATCTTTTTCCCAAGTAAGCCTGATTTCATCATCTTTACAGTCTTCTACTAAAAATTCTCCATTAAAAGCTTCATATCTATTTCTAAATCTGATCAACTTTAGTAATCTTTGAACGACATCTTCCTTAACTGATTCCTCTATTTCATTTAAACTATAGTTGTGTCTATTTATTTCTCGCCCTTCTTTTGTCCTTTTTACTGCTTCAAAGTCATTTACTCCGGCTAAAAGACCTACGTAATAGATTTGTGGTATGCCTGGTGTAAAGAATTGAATAGCCCTAGCGGCCAAATATGCATCATCATCACAATTTAATGCTGAATAATACGTACAATTAATTTGATGTACATCAAAACCGTCTTCTGATTTATATTTATCTCCATATATAAGGCTTAGATTAGCACCTCTTAGCACACATATATCGACCACTTTTTTGGCCTTCTTCGTATCAATAAGTCCATCCAAATCAGGCTTTACAGGAATCCCGTCATGGCAATCCAACATTGTAAATTGATTCATGGGACGGTTTTTTAGATAATCATACAACATTTCGTTTGATTTATTTATTAAAGTATAAAGAACAGTAAATGGCAAAATAAAATCATAAATCCAAAAGTCACGTTCTGCTAATTTGTATTGTATTTCAAATTGCGAATGTACCTCCAAAAGCAGTTCTATTCCATAAGATGCTGCTTGTCCTTTTATCCAGTTTAAAAATTCATATATCTCCGGTTCGACAAAAAAGCAACTAGTTCCAATTTTTTTTATCACGTATCCTACCGCATCGAGCCGAACTATATTAACACCAAAATTGCTAAACGTCTTAAAAACTCCTAATAAAAATTCTTTAGCTAAATGTGAGTTGACATCCAGATCAATTTGCTCTGATGGATCTGTCTTGCCAAAAGTCGTCCAAACTTTTTCTTCTTCTCCTGTTTCTTCTATTTTAAATGTAGAATATGGCAAAGTCCTTCGCAAAAACATTTTTTCTATATCAGTTTTGACAGGTTTGCCATCCTTCCAAAGTTTATCTAATGTAATAAACATATCAGCGTATTCTGATTTTCTACCTTTTTTTAAAAAATCCTGAAAATAAATAGATCTTCTGGATACATGATTTACCATCAAATCCAAGAGAATATCAAAATTTTCAGACATTTTCTTGATGTCGTGCCATGTTCCAAATTTAGGTTCTATCTCTCTGTATGTTATAGGTGCAAACCCTCTATCACCGGATGATGGGAAAGGAGGTAAAATGTGAATACCTCCAAATACATCATAAAAATATTTTCCCAATACATCATTTAAAGTTTTTAGATCACCGCCCAATGAGTCTGGATAAGTTATTAATTGTACTTTATTATTAAGCGCCATTTAATATCACCTCAGCTTTTTTTAAATCGTACATAGACTTTATTGTATCAATGTCTGGCAAATCAACTATTGCTCCTACATACCTTAGTTTATATGCGCTGACTGCAAATCCTAATTCCAATGATTTTTTTAAAGTATATCCTTTTATCAAACCACCATAGAAGCCTGACCAAAATGCGTCACCTGCACCAGTAGTATCCACGACTTCATCTGCTAATGTATTAAATCTAATTGTTTCTTTTCCATTTGAAACTATTGCCCCATCTTTCCCTAAAGTAAGAATTACTAATTTGGCACCAAGATCTAAAAATTTCTTAAGCTGATTTTCTGGTGTGTCTTTACCAAAAATCCTTTCTGCGTCATCTTCAGATGGCTTTATTATATCAACTTTTGATATTAAAGATTTTATATATTCTCTTCCATCATGGCCTCTTTCCCAGATCATAGAATGATAATTAGGATCATAACACACTAAAACATCATGTCTTTTGCACTCATCAATCAAAATTTCTACTGTACTCCTTGACGGATTTCTCGATATAGGCCAACTAGAAAAATGAACTATTTTTGTGTTCACAATTAAGTATTTTAGCTCATCTGAATATTCAATATGATAATCTGCATCTCTGTAAAATATCGGTGTAGGGCTGCTTTTGCTTTTTGTAACCAGAACCATGCTTGTGGAATAGTCAACTTGTCTTACATATTTAATTTCAATATGGTGCTCTTGCAATTTTTTTAATAAAAACTTTCCAAGTCCGTCATTGCCAACCGATGAAACAATAATAGAATTTATACCTAACATTTTTGAATTTATAGCAATATTTGCAGGTGATCCTCCAAAATATTTTTTATAAGTATCACACTCAAAATCATCACCATAATCTGTAGAAATCATATCTACCAACATTTCTCCAACCGTCAATACATCATACTTTTTATCGTCAAACACAATCTTGTCATTAAAATTAAACATGATTATCCTCCATCATTTAGTTTTATAAATTAAGATAACAATTTTTTTACTTCTCCCATAGAAGGCATAGCAGGAATAGCTCCTTTTTTTGTAGTACACAACCCGCCAACTGCATTCGAAAACCTGATTATTTCTTCTATATCGCTATGGTCAATTTTTTCTATTGAACATCCGATTTTCGATATGTTATAAAGAATTCCTCCCAAAAAGGCATCGCCTGCTCCTGTAGTGTCAACTACATCTACAAAAAATGCAGGTATTCGTCCTGAACCTGATGAATGTTTATAATAACATCCATCCTTTCCTAATGTCACCAATACAAGCTTTATTCCCATGTCGTACAACTTGCTGCTGGCCACTTGAACATCTGATTCACCAGTCAAAAAATACAATTCTTCCAATGACAACTTTGCTATATCTACATATTTAAGTGGAGAAAATAACACTTCTTTTGCTAATATTTCATCTTTCCATAGCGTCGGTCTCCAATTCGGATCATAAGATATTATCTTTCCAGTTTGTTTGGCATACATTAAAGCAGTTAAAGTTGCTGTCTTTGAAGGTTCATCTGTTAATGATAATGAGCCAAAATGAAATATTTTACTTTCATCTATTAATGTTCTATCAATATCTTCAATGCTAAGCATCACATCAGCACCAGGATTCCTGTAAAACGTAAAGCTCCTATCACCTAATTCATCCAGATGAACAAATGCCAATGTTGTATTTGCTTTAACAGTGTTTTTTAAACCTCTTGTTTCAATCATATTTTTATCAAGGACACGTTTTAAAAAATGCCCAAATTGATCATCACCAACCATCCCGATAAAAGCACATTTGCCACCTAATTTCGTCACTGCAGTTAAAACATTAGCAGGCGCTCCACCAGGATTCATTTCAAACAATGTATTTCCATTTTCTGATTTTCCAGCAGGCGTAAAATCAATCAGCATCTCTCCTAATGCCACTACATCATACACACAAACCACCTCGAATAGTTTAATACTTCTAATAAGCTTACAAAATTTATATGCACTTATTCTATTCCAAACCAATATCCCATTTCATGAAATTCACAACTTTGCAGAGTCCATCAGAAAACAATGAAATATTTACAGATTGACTGTCTGGGTAAACTCTCCCAGTCATTACTTTTTTCCCACCATTTATAAAAACTTCAACAGACGATACATCCACAAAAATATTAAGCCTTAATCTACCATTTATTAATTCAACTTCTGCCTTTCTCTTTCCTTTAGGACCAATGCCTGAACTGTCTCGATTAAATGTAAATAATCTTTCACGGCAATTATATGACAAAACAGTCTCTTCGCACTCTCCCTTAAATACCTTAACTCCAAATTCATATGCATCTTGTGGTTCAAATTCAACATCAATCTCATAACATATTCCATTCGTTTCAAGATTAACTTCACCATTTAATTCTATGCCTTGCAATCTGTATTCATTTTTCCTGTACTTAACTATCTCTGATATTGGCTTAAAGTATATCTCTCCACCTATTTTTATAACCTCTCTAGGAAGCGTCATAGCACCAGCCCAATTATGGCCCAGACGATTTGTAACCAAATCTGTTTCCCACATGTTCATCCACGCTATCATTATAGTCCTACCATTTTTATCTACAGAAACCTGTGGTGCATAAAAATCAAATCCATAATCTACCAAATAATAATCTGTATATGCGAATTTCCCTTCATCTATATTTAACTCACCAATAAAATAGATAGAAGAATGAGTATTTCTAAAATAAATTCCATTAGATCTCATGTACTGTGCTGATACAAACAAAATATCTCTGTCATCAAACCTGACTATGTCAGGACATTCCCAATTAATGCCTGTATTTTCATTACCCTTTAAAAGAATATTTACAAATTCCCATTTTACTAAATCTATTGACTTATACATGAGAACCTGCCCAATTCCATGTTCATCATTAGAGCCAATTAAAAGATAATAGGTATCATCTATTTTAAAAATTTTTGGATCTCTAAAATCTTTCTTGCTGGCTTTATCTGGAATCTGTGCTACATCTATTATCGGATTTCTTTCATACTTTTCAAAGGTAATGCCATCTACTGATATAGCCATATTCTGCACCTGTTTGTAATCATTGTTTTTTTCCTTCTTAGTGTATATATGCCCTGTATAAAAAATGTATAATTTCCCATCTTTTTCGATAGCGCTTCCAGAAAAACATCCATCTCTGTCATAGTCTTTGTCAGGTACTAAAGCTACAGGTAAATAAGTCCATTTAATCAAATCTTTGCTCACAGCGTGACCCCAATGCATTGGTCCCCAAGCAGCATCATATGGGTAGTGTTGATAAAATAAATGGTAATCATCTTTAAACTGAACAAATCCGTTTGGATCATTTATCCACCCATATTCACCCATTATGTGGTATTTCAATCTGTATCTTTGATTTAATTTCTTCTTATTGTGTTTTATAAATTTATTTGCATTGCTAATTTTGCTCATTTAATCCATCCTCTTTTATTTAATTGAACCTTGCAAAACACCTTTTATAATCTGTTTTTGCATTATCAGATAGACAATTATTACAGGAATAGTAGCGATCATTAATGCTGCCATTGCAGGACCATATTCAATTGTGTATGTCCCATAAAAGTAGAAAACAGACAATGGCAATGTTCTCTGGTCAGGTGATATTAAAACTAAATACGGTAGTAAAAAATCATTCCAAATCCATAAAATATCTAATATGGCAATAGTTACTGTCGTCGGTTTTAGAAGTGGAAAGACAATTTTAAAAAATGTCTGAAGTTGGCTACACCCATCGATCGTCGCTGCTTCTTCTAACTCTACAGGTATGCTTTTTATAAAGCCATGGTACATGAAAACAGCTAATGATGCACCAAAACCAATATACATATAGATTAAAGACCATTTATTGTCCATCATCCCTACCGAACCATATATTTTTACAAGTGGTATCATGATACCTTGAAATGGTATAATCATAGATGCAACCATAAAGAAAAACATAAATTGATTGAACTTCCACTTTCTTCTCACGAATATATAAGCTGTCATTGATGACAACAGTGTTATCAATAAAACGCTAAACACTGTAATGATTAGAGAATTTGCGAATGCATGCAGATAATCCATCTTTGTATATGCATCAATATAGTTGCTCAAATTTAGCTTATTTGGCATCATCATAGGATTTAATAATATGTCTTTTCTTTCTTTAAATGAATTAATTAATACAATAAAAAATGGAAATATATACAATACAAATACTATGCTTAAAAATATCAGTTTTATGCCATTTAATATATATTCTTTTCTTTTCATCAGCTTTCCACCTCCATCTTCTTGCTAAAATACACTTGCAATAATGTAACAATTGCAACTACAGCAAATAGGAAAAACGCTTCCGCCTGCCCAATGCCATACTGCTGACTTAAAAAGGCAGTATTATAAACATGCATTGAAATCAACTCTGTACTCTTATACGGCCCACCGTTTGTTAAAGACAAGTTTATATCATATACCATAAAACCTCTCTGTAATGTTAGAAAAACACTTATCGTAAATGACGGTACCATCAATGGAAGAATTATATTTTTAAGTCTGTGATATGAGTTTGCACCATCGATACTTGCGGCTTCTAAGAGATCTCTGGGAATATTCATAAATCCTGAAATATATATAACCATCATGTATCCAGAATATTGCCATACAGTTACAATGACCAATGCCCAAAAGGCCTTATTTGGATCAGTAAGCCAAGATGCACTAAATATAGGCAAATTAAAGTGTTGACCAATGTAGGCAAGGATATTTGAAAATACAAACTGCCAAATAAAGCCAAGCAATATCCCACCAATTAAATTTGGAGTAAAAAATCCTGCTCTAAAAAAGTTTTGTCCTTTTATACCACTAGTCAGCAAATATGCTAAAAAGAAAGCAATAGCGTTAATTAGTATTACAGAAAAAAATACATACTTTAAAGTAAGCAAAAAAGATGTCCAAAATACTTTGTCTTTAAACACTTGTAAATAGTTTTGAAATCCGATAAATGAATGTGTAGCTGAAATACCGTTCCAGTCAGTAAAAGTAAGGTATATTCCATATATAAAAGGCAATATTACTACTGTAAAAAAAGCAATAGTCACAGGACCGGCAAATATAAAGTACGTCTTCAGTTTGCTTAAAAAACTTTTCTCCATATCCATATTAAATCCTCCATAATATTGAATAACAGAATAGCACTGAATAACGGATAGAAAATTCCATCCGTTATTCAGCAAAATTATTTATTGTACACTTTTCCAGTAGCTTTCGATATCATTGATTAAGCCTTTTCTATCTGTAACTCCAGATAAATATTTTTGCATTGATGCACCTAATTTCGACCAATGATCAGACGGCAATGTTGTCATAAATTCTAACGTATTTCCTTCACTTATATATTGCTCAATTGATTTTGCTAATGGATCATTTGGAACAAGTTTAATATTCTTAAAGGCTGGAATTACGCTACATTGATTTACGAGTGCGTCTTGTCCTGATTGGCTGTATACTAACCAATTCAAGAACTTTTTCGCTGCATCCTGTTGCGCTTGATTGTTTTGTGTTTTGTCTATTCCTACAAATTTAGTAACACCTACCGGTATTCCAGAATTGCCATAATCGTTTGGATCATTGCTTATTGGCACAGGTACAAATCCATATTGACCATTTGCTGTATCAAAAGTCTTTATCTGAGGCCATGCCCAGTTGCCCATAAACCAAAAGCCAACTTGTCCTTGCCCAATAACTTGGGGACCTTTATCGTATGTTGGAGCCATAGGATTACTTTTGTCCAAATTGTACTTTTTCATCATGTCAAACGTATCCATTAAACCGTTAAATACTTTATTATTTGCTAAATCAACTTTACCTGCTTTTAAATCAGATATAAATTTATCTACTTGAGCAGGATCTTTTGATTGATCGGCATAAGCAATAGGTAAAAAGTGTCCTGCTAACGACCAATCCATTGGAGAAATCTCCAAAGCTTTCACACCAGTCGTTTCAACTTTTTTAAAGGCATTTTCTAAGTCATTTCTTGTTTTTATTGTTTTCGGATCAAAATTACCTCCGAAAGCCTTATCTAAAACTGCTTTATTGTATATAAAACCATACCCTTCTATTGCAAAAGGAAAAGCCATAACTTTACCATCTATAGTCGCAACATTTAATGCACCTGATACTGCATCAGATACCCACTTTTCATTGCTTAAATCTAAAAACTTATCTTTAAATTTCGCAACATCACCCGGATCAAGCATAGCCAAAGTAGGAGCATTACCAGCAGCGTACATGGAAGTAACTTTTTCAAAAGGAGATTGTCCTGCAGGTACTGGAATTACATCTACTGTAATATTTGGATTTTCTTTTGTAAATTGCTTAGCCGCAGCTTCTAACTGTGATTCTATTTCACCTTTTGAATTTAAAAATGTAATCTTAACGGTTTCAGAACTCTTAGATGATGATGTATTACTTTTAGCTGATGTGTTGTTGTTCGTCGTACCACAACCTGCAACAAGCGAAAGTATCAAAGCTGATGATACGACCATTGATAATAGTTTTCTTCTCTTCATGATGATCTCCTCTCCATAATTATTTTAAAGCTTTTTGTAAAGCTTTTTATTATGGTTTTATTATATCACGCATTTGTAAATATGTCAACCGTTTGATATATTCAAAATAATTCTGTATTTTCTTAATTGAATTAATCGTTATAATAATTATAAACCCCCTCGCATCATATATACTCTCTTGATGTGAGGGGGAGTATTTCTAATCAAATTTTATGTCATTCATGTTTATATACGCTACACCTATTACGGTATCTGCGCCACCGTAATAGACAAATATATCGTCGCCTCTTACCGCATTGCCACAACTAAAAACTACATTTGATATAAAGCCGTTCTTTTCCCATTCAAGCTCTGGCTCCAAAATCGGCTCCTTTTGCCTCGCTAAGACTACCGATGGATCATTTATATCGAGAAGTGCTGCCCCTAATCTGTAAACATTGTCGTCATCTGCAGCGTGGTAAATGAGAAACCATCCATCTTTTGTCCTAATAGGTGGTCCAGCCACACCTACCCTTGAACTTTCCCAAGTTCCTTTTATAGGTTTTATTATTGATTTATGTCCGAACCATGTCTTCAAATCGCTGGAGTATGCTATCCATATGTCCGGATACCTTCTGTGAAACATCACATAATTGCCATTTATCTTTTCCGGGAAAAGTGCAGCATCTTTGTTTGGCTCATCTAATACGACACCTTTTCTCTCCCAATTTATTAAATTTTTTGAAGTCGCAAGGCATATTCTGTAGTCATCATCTGTCCTATCTCCAAAGCCTGTATACATCATGTAGTACGTGTCATCAATCTTGACTATCCTTGGGTCTTCGCATCCCCTTAGCTCTTGCTCTACGTCATTGCTTAAAACAGGTTTATCAAGCCTCATAAAGTTGATTCCATCTTTGCTTACAGCGTAGCCTAACCTTGATATATATTTGCCGTATTTTTTGTGTGGTCCTAAATCCGTCGCTCTGTAAATAAGGTGAAACAATCCATTGTCGTATATGGCAGAACAGTTAAATACAGCTTTTCTCTCCCATTCATGCTCTGTCACTGGTTCTAAAATTGGTTTGTCGCTTAGCCTTTTTAGCTTTATCAATTTATCCACTCCTTAAAATGATATTTTATTTTTTTCCACTACTGCGACACCTATGTGTGTATCTGCACCACCGTAATAAACGTAGTACATTCCATTTGCTTCAACTGCACCACAGCTAAAAACTACATTCGGTACAAGACCCTCTCTTTCCCAATCAAGTTCAGGCTCCAAAATAGGCTCTTTCTGCCTTGCTACAACTTTTGAGGGATCTTTTAAATCTAAAAGTGCCGCACCTAACCTGTACACATTGTTTTTGTCGACTCCATGGTAGATAAGAAGCCATCCATCATCTCTTTTTATAGGAGGCCCTGCTATGCCAATCTTCCTAGATTCCCATGTGTCTTCAATAGGTTTCATTATTATCTTATGATCAGTCCAGTTTATCAAATCATCTGAATATGCTATCCAAATATCGGGTTCTCTTCTGTGAAACATGACATACTTCCCGTTTATCTTTTCAGGCAAAAGTGCTGCATCTTTGTTTGGTTCGTCAAGAACTACTCTATGTCCTTCCCAGTATTTTAAGTCATAAGATGTAGCCATGCATATCCTGAAATTGTCCCAACTTTTTCCGCCAAAACCTGTATAAAGCATGTAATATTTATCATCAATTTTTGTCACTCTGGGATCTTCAACACCCCATGCTTCCTGCTCTGTCTCACCCACTATAATAGGTTTGTCAAATCTCTCAAAATTGATGCCATCATTGCTTACCGCATAGCCTATTGATGACACAAATTTATGCTTTTCTTCTGGCTTCTCTGTGTTTAATACGAATCCATTGTTAGAAGCTCTATAAAAAATGTGAAACTTATGATCTTCATATATTGCTGCGGCATTAAACACAGCTTCTCTTTCCCATTCGTGTTCTTTTAAAGGCGACAATATTGGTTTGTCTGTAAGCCTCCTTAGCCTAAACATTATAATACCCCCTTCTACATCAAAAATGCAACTGCTTCATCGGCTTTTATCACGAAATTTTCCAAATCAAATTCTTTATTGCTTATTATATCTTTCACTCTTCCAGAAATGTTCGCATCAATCTTCACATCAACATCTTCATGATTAATAAATATTACAAGTTCTTTACCTTTGTACTTAAATTCTTTGACCTCTACGAATGGCGATCCCGCTTCTATCTTCGGATTTATATTTGATATTTCTTTTGCCAATTTGTATATTTCATAAGTTTTATCGTCTTTATATACGTCCGGCATGTAGCTTAAATAAAGTTCGATAGGGTACGTTACAAAGACTGCATTGCCTTTACCGAATTTATTTATGACTACTGCGGGATTCCTTTCATTGTCGTATCCAATCACACTACATGTCGTAGGTTTTGCGATTAAATGCTTATTAAATTTAAGTGTGCTGTAATTTAACTTAATCTTTCTGTCTTCTATATAAATTGAAGCGGTATTATCCTTCGGCACCATTGAATACTGTGTTTCAATGCCAAAAACTTCGTCAAATCTCTCAACGGCAATCCCATCATAAGATGCGTATAATGTACCACCGCTTTTTACATAATCAACTATCCTCATCCACTGATCGTGTGTTAAATGTCCCTTCCTATATGCCGATGGAAGTATCAGCATCTTGTATCTATTAAAATCTATATCAGAAGCTTTTACCATCTCTACATCTAAGCCAGCTTCTTTTGCAAGTATAAAGCTATTTAAAAGTATTCTGAAATTTCTTTCCGGTGTGTAATCATCGCCAACAAACAATGCATTATAATACTTATCAGGAACAATTATGGCTGCATCACAACTTTTGGGGATTAATTCATCGTATTCAATTTTATTTATAAATTCTGAAAAAGCTTTTATTTGAAGTCCTGATGGCTTTGGCCTGCCATCAAATGCAGTTATGCCAAAGTGCGTTTCAAAAGGTGTTGTGTTGTAGGGCAATTTGTTTCCAACTGTAAAATCTCCAAAGCACCATGCTATTGCGCCTAATGATTCATTTGCAAATAGGCTGTACAAAACCGTTTTGTAGTATTTACCTTCGATTTCTTCCGACATCATAAGTGTGGTAGCGCCAAATTCCTCAAACAAAACATCTTTACCACCCAGAGCTTTAGTAAGCTTCGATGCAAATGGCGCAATGTAGGTGCTTCTTATGGAATTCACAGGGTCAATACATGTATCTGTGTAAATAGGATACGCATGCATACATAAAAAATCATTGCCTTCTCTTAAATCCTCTGGGTAAAATTTATTGTCTGAAAGAAGGGACGCCTGATGAATTCCCAATGTCACTAGATGATTTTTGTCGTATTTTTTTATCTCATTAGACAGTATATAATTCCACAGCCATGCATCGTGTCTTGACTCTGTTTTAACATAGTTGTCAGGCTCGTTGGAAAGATCCCAGAATAAAATTGCATCTTCATTTTTGTATTTTTCTGCAAAAAAGCCGACGAGTTTTACCTCATGCCTTAACATGAAAGAGTCATTGTATATGCTTTTGCCATTTCTCCAATTTACATCGAAATTTTCTCCGCTCATGTGTCCTACGAAAAACGTAGGGACAATTTTAATATCCACATCATGGCATATTTCAATAAGTTCATCAAATTTCTTAATCGCGTCTTCCGATATGATATCAGGCTGTGGCTGAAAATCTTCCCACAAGAGATTTATCCTCATTACATCAAGTCCTAATGATTTAGCCTCCATAAACTCATTTTTGATTTCTTCCTTATTCCATTTCTTCCACATGTCAACGCCATAATTTCTTGGCCAGTAATTAGCACCTATTATGAATTTGTGAAAATAGTCCGTCATTAAAGTACCTCCGATTCATCAATTTATTTAAGAACAAACTGAATTCCTTCTTTAAAATTTTTGCTGAATATTATAAATAGCACGAGTATCGGTAATGTCAAAATTACAGATGCTGCATACATCGGACCAGGATATGCACCATAAGGCCCAAACATCTGCGCTAACATAACATTGAGAGTTAATAAATTTTGATTATGGACAACAAGCATATCCCACAATAGTTCAACCCATCTTTCCATAAATAAAAATAAAAAGATAATTGTAGTTATAGATTTCGACATTGGTAAAACAATTCTAAAAAGTATTTTAAGTTCGCTTGCACCATCTATCTTAGCAGCTTCAATTATCTCATTTGGTATCGCTTTAAAAAAATTTGTATACATAAATATTGCCCACAAGCTAACAGATTTTGGAATGATCATTCCTAAATAAGTGTCATACAATCCAAGTTTTCTTACAATTAAAAACGTGGGTATTAAAAGAATAATAGATGGATAAAACATCTGAAACATAATAATATTGTTTATTGTCTTGCTGCCTTTAAAAACCAGTTTAGACAATGCATAAGCTACTAATAACGCTGTAACCATCATCAATAACGTTGATGAGATTGTTACAATTACACTATTGCCAAAGGCTTTAAGCCACGGACGCGGGGTTACATCACTTCCTCCAAGTAAAAGCCATATATAGGATTTAAGCGTCAAATCTGTAGGTATTATTTTCCTATCAACTTGATTCCATGGTGCAAGTGAATTTAATATCATGTATATATATGGATACATCATCAAAATTAATATAATAGTCGCAACTATATACAACAATGCAATTTTAAATTTCTTTTTTTTACTCCCAACCATAATTTTTCCCCCAAACTTCTAATAATTTTCGTATTGCTAATATAGTCACAAATGTTACCACAGAATCAATTATAGCAATCGCTGAACCATACCCGGCATTCAATCTACTGAATGCTTGATTATATATTTCTATTTGCCATGTATTTGTAGCAAGGTTAGGGCCCCCACCTGTTAATACATAAGGCTCCGTAAATATACCAAATACAAGTCCAACTGCAAGTATCGTTACTGTAAACATCGCCGGATATAAAAGAGGAAGCGTAATCTTAAAAAATCTTACCAATGATGTAGCACCATCTAATGCGGCAGCTTCGTATACTTCACCTGGTATACTTTCTAACCCAGATGTCAAAATAAGAGAATAATATCCAATAAATTTCCACGCAATCATGATAGCAATGATTAAAGGTGCAAGTATTTGTGAACCAAGCCAGTCTATATTTAAGTTCCATGTATTTCTAAGCCATATATTTAAAGCACTATTATATGATAAAATGCCTTTTACTACTATCGAAGTTGCAACACCAGAAGCAAGATATGGGAGAAAATAACCTATTGAAAATAAACTCTTAAATCTAGGTAAACTGTTTATGATTAATGATATAACAAGAGAGCCAATTAAAACAATAGGTACAAACAATACCATAAATTTATAAGTGACAACGAAAGCAGCTTTTACACTAGGGCTATTTAAAGCTTGTATAAAATTAGAAAACCCTATTTTTTCATAGCTTGGTGAAATTAAATTCCAATTCGTAAATGCAAGAAACAGCGCCCATAAAAGTGGTATCAAAAAGAAAATTAAACTGTACAAGAGGTATGGGCTGGCGAAAAGCCAACCCAAATTTTCATGATTTCTTTTCATTTAAGAACCCCCTGAATAGCTGTTTTCATATCGTTCCATGCCCTTTGTGCATCTATCTGTCCTGAAACAATCGGATTTACAGCTTTCTGTCCAATTAATGTTTGAATATCATTAAATTTCGCATTATCAATTGGAGGAATTGCATTTGGTATTGATGCTGCATATAGTTGAAGCTCTGGATGATCTTTAAGGTATTCCTTAAATTGTTCGTTTGTATTAACATCATCTCTTGCTGGTGGAAGATTTGTAATCTCAAACCATCTCATATCGTTCTCAGGCTTTGAATATACCCATTTTATAAATTCCATTGCTGCCTTTTGTTTTTCAGGACTTGCTTGTGCATATATTACAAGCCCCTTTGTGTCAGCAAATGTCTTTACATTGTCGGTACTCATTCCATCCGGCACCGGAGGCAATGTCAGTACATAAGTTTCATTTAACTTAAGTTCTGGATACTTATCTTTCCATGTGCTAAATGTCCATGGCCCAATTGTTGTCCAAACACTTAATCCTGTTTCAAAAGGATCTGTAGCTTTTTGCGTTAATATAAGCTTACTTTTTGTCATATCCTCGAGGAATTTTAATGTTGCCACACCAGCTTTATCATCAGCAACTAAGTTACTACCTTCTATGAATTTATTGCCGTTTGATGCCGCATCATATAACATAAAGAAATCAAACCATCTCTTCCACCAAGTAGAATCAATTAAATCCGGATTTGCCCACAAATACTTATTTGGATATTTTTCTCTCAATTTCTTTCCAAGTTCAATAACTTGACTATAAGTTTTTGGAGGTTCATTATAGCCAAGTTGTTTTAAAATATCTATCCTCCAGGCGAAAAGCATCGCATTCGAATATATAGGCAAAACATATTGATGACCATCAGCAAATTTCCATCCTGATATTGTATTGGTCATGTTTCTGCTCTTAATAATGTCATTCCAACCATTCATAGAATCCAACGGTACTAACGCTTTGCTATCTACAAGTTGTGCCGCAAATCCACGTGAAATGTTTTCAGAAATCGTAGGAGCATTACCACCCGCCAAAGCTGCTTGAATCCCCGCTTCAGATGTTGGAGATTCGGGCATTGGACTTACATTTACCTTGATATCAGGATTGACTTTCGAAAATTCTTCTGCCATCTGCTTCCAAAAAGTTTGTTGTGGTGGATTTGGAGCAGCCCAAAAATCTATTGTGATAATTTTATTGTTTGTTGATTGGGACGACTCACTTTTATTTTTTGTGCTATTTCCACTTCCGCATCCACTCAACAATGTAGCTACAAGAAGCACAGAAATGATAGTTTTTGCTAATTTTTTCATCATAACCCTCCTCATAAATACTCATTTTTAATTTTTTTATAAATTATCTTATTTCTTTTACAGATCCTCTCTCGATTAATTTAACTTCCATTCTTATATGGTCATACGGTTCTTTAATATTATTCATCCTCCACAAAAGTTTTTGAACTGCCTTGACGCCCATTAGCTCCTTGTTTACACGAACCGTAGTCAATGGAGGATTGACAATCTTGCATATATCGATGTCATCAAAACCCACAACTGAAATGTCATCAGGCACTTTCAATCCTAAAATGTTTAATGCATTATACAATGTTATAGCTGCACTGTCGTTTGAGCATACCCATGCAGTCGGTAGCTTATCCATCTTTGATATAATATTTGCCACTTCTTTGTAGTTTTTGCTTAAAACGTACTTTTCAACGCTGCCGATTACACAGTACCCTGGATTTACATTTAATATAGGGTCAATATTAAGCCCTGATGTTCTCATGGCTTCATTAAATCCAAGCCATCTCTCCTTGAAACTTAGAGAAAAGTCTATCTCTCCAAAAAATCCTATCTGCGTATGCCCTTTTTCAATGAGATATTTTGTCGCCATATAAGAGCCAGGTATATTCTGAGTCAAAACTGCATCTGTATTTATCAAAAATGATGAATGATCGACTTGTACTATTGGTATTCCATAATCTAAAAGCATCCTTAAGTGTTGATCTTTTATCGTTCCTACAACTAATATTCCTGAAACTTTTCTGCTTTCAACACTTTTAGGAATCTGAAAATCATCTTTATTCATAAAGTTTACCAAGATGTCAAAATTGTTTTTTCTAGCCTCATTTTCTATTCCAAGTATTACCTTTGTGTAAAAATGAGTATCGCGAAAATTTCGCTCCTCTATCAAGAGACAAATATTTTTAAAATGATTTTTGATGATGAAGGACGGATTTTCGTCAAAATAGCCCATTTCATCGGCTGTTTTTAAAATCAGGTTTTTTGTATCTTCGCTTACTCCAACTTTATCGTTTAGCGCTATCGATACCGCATTTACAGATATATTCAATTTTTGTGCTATATCTTTCATTGTAACCTTTTTCTTCTTGATTGCCGGCAATCTAAACACCTCGGTGTAATTTTTTCTTGCAATTTAATTATACGTTATGCTTATATAACTTTCAAGCAATTTTTACTTGAATTTAATATGATTTTGCTTGAATTAAGTGCTATATTTGATTAAATAACGATTACTAATACAATTTATACCATATTTAATATTTTGTTAGGTTTATAATTAAAGTAATTCAAGTAACCATTTAAAGAACTTTAATAACCACAAAAAAGCCGGTTTTTACTTAACCGACTTTTTGGCTTTATTTTAAACTCTATTCTCTATCAGAAGATCTAAAAGCTCTCTATCCACTTTATATCCGTAGAAGTCTTCGTATTTGGCACCATCGCGACCATGTTCTATGATCCCAAATGGCCCTTTAAAGTTCCAGAGGGAATATCCCCATTCAAATTCTTTGTACAAACTTAAAAGGTCCTTAAACCATCTTAAAGCAACTTCATTTGGTGTTTTGTTGAAGCATCCAAATTCACCTATATGCACCTCAACACCTTTTTCTTCCACATCTCGCCATGGCCTGTAGTATTCTCTTATAGTATCTTTATTCCACATCTTTCCGTCCCAAACAAGATCTGGATATGTAGGCATTGGCAGCCCTTTGTAACCATTCCACCATGTCGCTTCATAATGTGTTAAAGCCATTGGCTGATATCCTCTCCCACTGTGTATCACGCCAATATCAGCTAACTCCGGCATCGCTATGTTTCCACCGCCTAAGCCATCTATGACTATTTCTCTTTCAGGATCAATTTGGCGTATTGCCTCAACAGTGCGCTTAATCAGTGATGCGTGTATCTCGCGAGTCATGCCGTACTGTCCTATATCCGGTGGCTCATTTAAAAGGTCAAAACTAAGGTATTTATTTGACACTCCCTTGTACCTTTTAGCAAATACCTGCCATTGGTATACAAATCCGTCTTGAGCAACTTTATCAAGCCACAAATTATCTCTCTCAAGGTCATTACGGTTAATGCAGTATCCAGGCCCTCTGTGTATATTTAGGCACATGTGAATATTTCTCTTTTTACACTCTTCCAAGTACAAATCTATATATTCAAAAACGCTTTCATCTGGATTAAAATAATCAAAATTTTTTATCCAAAATCTATAATCTGTCGGTATTCTTACGAAGTTAAATCCTGTCTCCACCAAAAAATCCAAAGCTTTCAAGTCAGGCTTTAAAGGTGACTTACCTTCATCCCACACGTATATCCACTGAAAATTAAATCCATATTTTTTCATCAAATTCAACTCCCAAAATTTATTGAATATAAAGCTTTTTATCTCATGTTTAATTGAAGATTTTTCTTAATAAGTTCTTTCCTCTGCTTTACGCAATCTACAGATCTTAGCGCATCCGGCGGCGTGTTAAAAGCATAATCTAAGAGTCTATCGACAGTCGTAGTTGCAACGTGGATTCTAGTGTCTGATGAGGCGTAGTATATGTACACATCGCCATTATCCCTTGCAATTGCTCCATTTGTAAATACTACGTTAGAAACATCACCAACTCTCTCCTCGCCTCTTGGTGCAATCAAATACCCTCCTGGAGCTGCTATGACTTTGCTTGGATCATTTAGGTCTGTTACAAATAAGTATATAACTATAGATGA